>JAJRBS010000137.1 GCA_028679325.1 Methanoregulaceae archaeon
TGGGCTTGGCATAGATCTCTTTTCCCCCCTTAAACGACGTCCTCAAGTTTCAGCCGGGGTGCTATACCCATGCTCTTCATCTCATCGAGGAGGAGCTTAAAGGCGTACGACATCTCCACAGGGTAGATGTCCGTCTCGCCACCGCAGGCCAGGCACCGTGTGGTGTTCGCTTTCCGGTCGAGCATGGCCACCATGCCGCAATTCGCACAGACATACTCCTGCACCTTGTCCGATTCGTCGAGAAGCCGTTCCTTGAGGGCCATGGCTGCGCCATGACCGATCATCACGTCGCGCTCCATCTCCCCGAACCGCAGCCCACCTTCCCTGGCCCTTCCTTCGGTTGGCTGACGTGTCAGGACCTGGACCGGCCCCCGCGAGCGGGCATGCATCTTGCTCGAGACCATGTGGTAGAGTTTCTGGTAGTAGATGACACCGACGTAGATATCGGCCGAAAACTGTTTTCCGGTGATACCGTCGTACATGACCTCCCGGCCGTTATGGGAGAAACCGAGTTGCTTGAGAGATTCCCGGAGAGGCTGTTCCTGTGCTCCGGAGAAGGCCGTGGCATTGATGCGGTGGCCTTCCATGGACCCTACCTTCCCCCCGATCATCTCCAGCATGTGGCCGACGGTCATCCTGCTGGGGATGGCATGGGGGTTGATGATCAGGTCCGGGCTCAGCCCGGATTCGGTAAACGGCATGTCTTCCTGAAGTGCGATCAACCCGATGACTCCCTTCTGGCCGTGCCGTGAGGCGAACTTGTCCCCCACTTCGGGTATACGGAGGTCGCGGGTCCTGACCTTCACCAGCCGGGAGCTGTTCTCACCCTCGGTGATGATGACTGTGTCCACGATCCCCCGCTCGTTACTCCGCATGGTGACCGAGGTATCCCTCCTCTTCTCGACCTGGATCAGCTCGCTGGTCGGTTCTTCCAGGAAACGGGGAGGAGAGGTCTTGCCGATGAGCACATCCTTCTCATTGACGATGGTTTCAGGATTGATGACCCCGTCGTCATCGAGGTTCTTGTAGCTCTCGGCTCCATGGGCACCGGTCACCTCCTCGTCGGGGATCTCGATGCGGTCGACCTGTCCACCCGGATACCGCCGCTCTTCGCCCTCATAGGTCCTGAAGAAATGGGATCTCCCGAGGCCACGGTCAATGGAAGCCTTGTTGAAGATGAGGGCGTCCTCGATGTTGTATCCTTCAAAGGAGAGAATGGCGACAACGAAGTTCTGGCCTGCAGGCCGGTCATCGGAACCGATGAGGTCAGATGTCTGGGTGTGGACGATCGGTCGTTGGGTGTAGTGGAGGAGATGGCCCCGGGTGTCAGGCCTCAGTTTCATGTTCGCGGTCCCGAAACCAAGTGCCTGCTTGACCATTCCCGCCCCCATCGTGACCCTGGGGCTGGCATTGTGCTCGGGGAACGGAACATGGGCTGCTCCGATACCAAGGATGAGGGAGGGATCGATCTCGAGGTGGGTATGATCGGGGGTGATGTCCTCGGGATTGATGGCGATGAGGAGATCCTCTTCCTCTTCGGCATCGATCAACTCGATCATGCCCTTCCTCACGAAATAATTAAAATCAATCTCCGATCTGGCCAGCTTCTCGATTTCATCCGTTGATATGAGAGGTTTTCCATTCTGGATGACGATGAGCGGCCTTCTCGCCCTCCCCCGGTCGGTATGGATGACCACTTCGTTGTTGAATTCCTTGTACGAGATATTGATCTCGATGGAGACCCCTCCCTGCCGTCGCAGGTTCCGGAGCTGGGAGACAAGGGCCCGGGGATCATTGACCAGGCCTATCAAGGCCCCGTCCACGAACACGCGTGCTTTCTTCATCGTGCTTCACCCCGGATATGCTCGACTCCAAGATTATACAGCATCCTGACAACCTCTTCTTCGTCGGGTACTCCCCTGCTGATCTCTACCATCTGGGCAAAGTTCTTCACCAGGCCACAGTTCGGGCCTTCCGGCGTCTCGCTCGGACAGATCCTTCCCCATTGGGTGGGGTGCAGGTCACGGGCTTCGAAGTGGGGCTGGGACCGTGACAGGGGGGAGATGACCCTTCGCAGGTGGGAGAGAACGCTCATGTGATCAATACGATCGAGGAGCTGGGAAACCCCCGTCCTTCCTCCGACCCAGTTACCGGTGGCAAGAGGGTGAAGGAGGCGCTCGGTAAGGACGTCAGCCCTCACGGCAGTGCCGATGGAGAGGTCCCGGTGGCGCATACTTGCCCTCTCGAGCTGGTACTTGATGTCACGGGTGAGCCGGTTAAGTGAGATACGGAAGAGGTCTTCCATCAGGTCGCCGGCAAGTTTCAGGCGCTTGTTGGAGTAGTGATCCTTGTCATCGATGCGCCGCTTGTTCAGGACCAGGTCGAAACAGGCCTCTGCCATCCTTCCCAGGAAATGGGCTTTGGCCAGCCTGACCTCGGCAACAGCCTCGCGGTAACCCTCGTCTCCTTCTTTCAGGGTCACCGGCATCAGGTAATTGAGGTGCGGCAGGAGATAGCTGTCCAGGACGAATTCAGCCCTTTTTCTCTGGTAGTCGCGGGTCTGGTTGGGAGCAAGTTTCTTCCCGACATACATGATCCCGTCCTCCATATTCCGCACCTTATCATCGACCTCAAGGTTCTGCATCATGAAGGTGAGGATATCCTCCTCCGTTGAGACAGCGTTTACTATCTCGTGGTCACTCTCCATGCCAAGCGCCCTCATCAGGTTAACGAAGTTGAGATGTCCGGCGACGGAGGGAAACGATACCTCGAGAAGGTTCTTCCTGTTCCGTTCCACAACAACGAGCGCGCGGTACCCCCTGAACTGGGAGAAGACCTTGGCAACGTAGATCCGTTCGTTGTAGCGCTCCGTAAATTCGGTCATGATCTTGTTCGAGGCAAGATCCTCGAGCGTCATCAGGACCCGTTCCGTGCCGTTGACGATGAAGTATCCTCCGGGATCAAAGGGATCCTCACCGTGTGCGATACGCTCGTTGTCGCTCAGGCCATAGAGATTACAGGAAGTGGAACCCACCATGATGGGCAACTGCCCTATAGTGGTGACCACCGGTTCCTGCCGTTCCTCCCCCTGCACCAGGGTGAGCTCAAGCATGATAGGGGCCGCGTAGGTCAGGTTGCGCAGGCGCGCCTCGCTCGGGAAAAGGTCTCCCTGCGATCCGTCAGCCTCCCGGACCAGGGGTTTCTTGACCTCTATCTTCCCGAGCTCGACCCAGACCGGCTCATTGCTCTTGCCCCGGATCTCGATGTCTGTCTCGATGACCCGCTGCTCATTGACCACTTTCTGAAGATTCGCCTGAAGAAAATTGTTGAATGAGTCAAGTTGGTGGCGCGCAACATGCTCACGTGAAAAATACGCCCTCGATAATACACTCCGGTCTATCAGAGATATCAGCCCCTCTTATTTCTTCGGCCGCCTGATAACAAGGCGGAAAGATTCTGCTCTCCCGGCTGTCTGACTGGCACGGATTATCCGTATCACGTCGCCGGGTTTTGCTTCGACAGTCTTTGCTGCAGGATCGTCTTGATACATTTTCGGCAGTTGATCATTAGATATGTTGTAACGGGTGAGGAGGGCAGCCACCTCTTCCTCTCCCATGATCTGATGACTCGGGACCATGCTATGGTCCAGCACATTCAGTCTGGCGCTCATCTTAAAAACCCCCCATTGGTCGTCGACGTGTCGGTTTCAGGGACCTCACCGTGAAAAATTCACTGGCACCGCGGCAGCGGGCCCGGAGGGATTTGAACCCCCGGCCACCTGGTTAAAAGCCAGGCGCTCTACCGAACTGAGCTACGAGCCCACCCATGCGCGCCGTACAGCATTATGACAATGTGAAAAAAGTATATAAATATATTTTTATAACATATCTGTTCCTGCACACTGGTGTGCCTGCAGTCTTCCCAGGAGCGAATTATTTTCCTGCGTGCAGCCTTTTCGGGTAGCTATTTAACCAAAAAGAATAAATAATTGACCATAAATCATGCCAGGTTTTACCTCGTGGCTTAAAAAAAATCTCTCATCTTTCGAGCCTGATGAGGATATGGTGCTGAATGCCACGAGGCACCTGGGAAAGGTGGAGCGTTCACGCCTCTTCTCCCCGGAGATTGACAAGATGCGGACTGCCGAGGGCAGGTGGTACGAGTCCATCATCTACGAGATGTTCCTGGCCATGACCCCCGAGTCAGACCAGATACGACACCTGGCGCTCAAGGGAGATGATGTCCCTCACCGGAGCAGGCAGAGGATTCGGCTCGGGCAGAACGGGCTCTTCTATTCCCGTTCCGGAGACATCACGGTCCGGGGGAACGGCCAGGACCTTGCGGAATTCGATCTCCTCTTTGTCGATACCAGCGGCCAGGTAGCGTTTGCCGAAGTTGTCACCTCGGCTTCAGACATGAAGGAGTTCGAACAGGAGATAGCATACAAGAGGAGACTTCTTTCCTACCTCTTTGATCAGGAGACCGTTCCCTTCCTCCTCGTCTCCTCATTTGATGTTACCAACTACGTTGTGGGAAGGAGACTTCTGTCGACCAAGCCAACGATCAATATCCAGACTTCTCCGTGTGAGGAACTCAAATCGCACATCCGTCCTGAAAAAACCAAACCCGAGAAGAGACGCCAGCACAATCAGGGAAAGATGGTCCTTGCCAACGAGATCCCTCTCAAGAACAGGTTTCTGTATGAACAGTACCATGAGGAAGAGCGATCAAAGGTCATGGCCAGAGTCATGTCTCCTTCGGCGGATGGTCCACTGCCCGCACAGGGAGCTGGAACGGGGCAGCTGGTAAAAAAGATATTGTACGGGGGCCTCTATCCGTCAGCCATTCGCACGATCTGCAGGAAGCACGATTTCCTGGTCCGGGGTGAGCAGATCGAATACCCCGACCTGATGGCCCGCTATTCAAAGGCCGTGCTGGCCACCGACCTACCCGGATATGAACCCATCGTGTACCTTCGCCAGCGGAAGAAACAGGAGTACCTGAAGATGGTCCGGAATGGTGACGGCAACTTCAAATTCGAGCGTTATACGCCCCCGAAGGTGGGATTCTTCCTCTGGCTCGAGTCCCTGACTCCGATCCTCGGCGGGAGAGTTACCCTGAGTCTTCTCGAGGCGTTCTCATCGAACGGTAAAAAATAAGGACCGGATGATTCCGGTTGGTTCTCTATCCTCAATCGAGAAGAATGGTCATGGCTTCATCCGCATAGGCATCCATGACATGCGGTATACCCGAGATCCGGGAGGCCTCTTCGGTCAGAGCCATGAGGTCGTTTCTTGACATTGTGTTCAGCCGGAAGTTCCTTGACCCGGCCATGATCTGCTGGAGTCCCACCTTGAATTTCTGGGCATAGGTGTAGATTCCGATGGCACCCATGGGTATCTCCTTGAACCTGGCCCCGAATTTCTCCTTGAGCTCCTCGTAGGTGACGAAGATCTCCTCAGGAACCGTTCCGTATTTCGAAACCGTCTTCGGCAGGTCGCCATCCTTGATCCACTTCTCGATGTTCTTCCCGACCATTCCCGGGATCATGAGGCCACGTCCCATGCAGACGGCCTTGACGTAGGGGCTTCCCATCGCGATGGCTTTAAACACGTTCGGTTCATCGGAAAATCCGCCGGCCATGGCGATATCGGGAACGCGAATCCCCCGCTTCTTCATGAGGTCGCAGTATTCCTGGGCCAGAGACTGGATATAGAAGGTCGGAATACCCCATTCGTTCATCATCGGCCAGGGGCTCATGCCGGTCCCACCGGGAGCACCGTCGATGGTGAGCAGGTCGATCTTCGCCTCGGCGCTGTAACGGATGGCCATTGCCAGCTCCACGGCAGAATACGCCCCGGTCTTGAGGGTAACGCGCTTGAAACCGACATCCCTGAGCCGGTCGACTTCCTCGAGGAATCCTTCCTTGGAGACAAATCCGAGCCGGGAGTGTCGTTCGAATTCTTTGATTGCGCCCGCCTTGAAGGCGGCCTGCATATCGGGTCTGGCCGGGTCAGGTACGACTATGTATCCCCGTTTCTTGAGTTCCATCGCCCGTTCAAGGCTCCGGACCTTGATCTCTCCGCCGATGCACTTCGCTCCCTGCCCCCACTTGAGTTCGATGGTGTCAAGGTTATGTTTCGAAGAGACGTATTCGGCTGTGCCAAGGCGCGTGTCCTCGACGTTCATCTGAACGAGCATCTCTCCGTAACCGTCGTAGAATTTTTTATACGTCTCAATACGGCGGTCCATTTCAGGCGATTTCTTGACCTTGCCCTTGTTGTCAAGCTGGAGGCCCGGATCTATCCCACAGACGTTCTCTCCACAGACGATGGTGATACCCGATATCGCCGCACCGATGGCAAAATGTTCCCAGTTGATCCTGGCGATATCGGTTGATCCCAGAGCACCGGTAAAGATCGGGAGCCGCATCTTCACTTTCTTATCCCAACCATACTCGGTCTCGGTATTCACGGAGTAAAAGACGGCCGTGTCAGGACCAATGTCGGTGCCTTCGGGAAGACCCTTTGCTCCCAGGGCATAGCCCTGGATGTTCAGGTGCGAGTAGTCAACGGGATAGTTCTTCTCTGCTCCAGCGGTCATTTCACCGAAGGGACCGGGATACAGGACTTCACGCCCGCGGAAGGTGGAAAGCCAGATCTCACAGCTCCCTCTGCATCCGTCAATGCAGCGGGTACAAATACCGGACATCGGGGCGACATCGCGTGAACGGTTTGCCGTGCCGGTAGCTTCATTGGCATTAGGCTGCCTGAGGTTCATTCAATTCTCTCCTAGATCTCTGGTTAAAAGTTGAAAGATTGGGGTTTGGGCTCCTGTTTTCCCAAACGTAACATTAATCTCCTTGTTAAACGGTTATAAGCGCTTGCCTTCCCCCTCCATATAATTCTTACGGTCATTCTTCACAATGACAGGATCGCAAACCCGACAGACAAAAAGGGGGAAGAGGGTCCAGATCCTTCCTGACTATTGTTCAGGACACCTCGATGAGGTGGTAATCGGATGAACCAAGTCCAACCTCCTGGGCATACCGGATCTGCAGGAAACCGTCCGTGACGTGCCGCATCCCCCGGAACTTGTCTTCTCCCCTGCCAAAGTTCGCAGTGAGGTAAGAGTTCCCGAGACCGATCTCCCGGTTGACAAGGTCGAAGCTTGCGGCGTCAATTGCCACAGGGTCCCTTGATGCCAGGATACCGATGTCGGGGACGATAGGAGCATCACTCCAGGCCACGCAGTCACAGTCCGGTGTAATGCGGGTGAGGAAGCTGATGTAACCGGCTTTCTTCTCTTTCGCTGCTCCGAAGGCGTACTCTACTATCCGTTCGGTGAACCGGGGAATCTCGGTCTCCCAGTCGATGTCGATGGCATTTTCCGGACAGACGGTCATGCACTCGAAGCAGCCGATACAGCGGTCCCGGTCGAGGACAGCTCTGCCATCCTCAAGCCCTATAGCCTGTCTCGGGCAGACCAGCATACACTTCCCGCATCCAATGCACCGGCCCTCAACGTTCAGGGGACGGGCGGTGTGCTGCTCCTGTTTACCTGCCGGGGGTGAGCATCCCATAGCCAAATTCTTGATCGCCCCACCGAACCCTGCCACTTCATGACCCTTGAAATGGGTCAGGACGATGAGAGAAGTCACCTCGGCGATATCTCCCGAGATGAGAACTCTTGAGAAATGCTTCTTCCCGATCTCCACTTCCCGGTAATGCTTCCCTTTCAGTCCGTCAGCGATGATGATGGGCGCACCAACGGTCGCATAGGAGAACCCGTGCCGGATAGCTGTGGCGATATGATCAACGGCATCCCCCCGGCTGCCGAGGTAAAGGGTATTCGAATCGGTCAGAAATGGTTTTCCACCGTGTTCCCTGACCTTTTCCACCACCTGCCGGACAAAGGAAGGATTGATGTAGGAGTCGTTTCCTTCTTCACCGAAGTGGATCTTGATGGCAGCGGGGCCACCCGGTTCGATGCATTCACCAAGCCCCGCAATATCAAAAAGCCCCCGGACCTTGGCCTCGGTATTCTGCCCGGGGTCACGAGCACGCAGCCCGGCGAAATAGACCTCGCTTCCCATTAAAAACTCCCGGTGTAGGGTTGTTCACATCGAAGCCTTAAGATTACCGCCCCGGCTCCAGGCAGGAAAAAAAGGGAGTTATTCTCTCTTTCCGATAATGTGGTCAAGGTGAAAGAGGATCCCTGGTTTGTCACCCATCATGGTGATCTGGGCCAGTATCTCGCTGGCATTGGCTTCCTCTTCGACCTGCTCCTTTACAAACCAGCCAAGGAAGTTCTGGGTGGCATAGTCTTTCTCCTTGACGGCGAGGTCCATGAGAGAATTGATCATCCCGGTGACCTTCTGCTCGTGGGCGTAGGAATGCTCGAAGACCGCACCCGCGGACTTCCATGGGGTCTTCGGTGCCTCGATCACGGGGAATTTCGGCGATCCCTGCTGCTCGATGATATAGTCATAGATCTTCATGCCATGGGCAAGTTCTTCTTTCGACTGAATCCTCATCCACCTGGCAAACCCCCGCAGGGGGACAGACTCAAAGTAAGCGGCCATGGCCAGATAGAGATACGAGGAGTAGAGCTCGGCATTGAACTGCTTGTTCAGTGCGTCTTCAACGGTTTTTTTCAACATAGAAAAGACTCCTGACGTGCCAGAGCTTGGTTTGGTTTCTTTTAATGCTTTCGACTGGCGTTAACGGGAGAGTAAACGCTGACCTCATGGCTTACAGCGCCGGGAGTTCTGTGGCGTGCCCGTCCGGGCAAGGCACGATGGGGTGCAGGGATTTTTATAATGCTGAAAACATCAGATTAAGATAAACCATGCCACCGGCCTGGCCGGGCGATATTCTGGGGAAAATCTTTCGCAGTTTCAGGTCGGTTCGATGGGTCTGGTCTGGTTTTTTTGGGTGACCACAGGATGCCTGGCAAAGGTGCAGAAGATTCCGGATCCATGACCGGGAAGCAGCATGACGAGAAGCTGATTCACCAGATCCAGGCAAACGAGCTTCTTTTTGGAATTTTTTTACAGTTTATATCAACCCCCCCTGCCGAGTGCGCATCGCTGTATAAAAACACCCTCGAGCAGGCGGGTGCTTTCGTGGGCGCTGACCGTCTTTCTCTCATGCTCCTTGTCCCCGGAGGGGCAACAATCTCCCGTATCTATGAATGGTCGAGAAGCCCGGAAAACGAGATCGCAGGATACCTTGAAGGAACTAGCCTTGAGGGATTCCCGTGGCTTCTTCCAAAACTCCGGAATTCCGAGGTCGTGATCGTTCCCGGCATTGATAAGCTCCCCGATGATGCGGCAAGTATACGCAGGTACTGGAAGAACCTTCGGGTCAAGAAAGCGATTGTCCTGCCTCTCATGATTGAACAGCAGCTGGTCGGGGCGCTCTTTGTGGAGGAGCTTCGCAGGAGAAAGGATTGGGCTATTGAGAACCTCTCTCTCCTGCAGACGCTTGCTGCACTGTTCGCTGGTATGGAGATCCGGATACGGGATGAGGAGGAGCTTCGCATCAGTGAGGAGAAGTTCAGGACCCTTTTTGAGAACTTTCTCAACCCCGTCTTCATAGCCGGTGACGATGGACGGTTTACAGACGCCAACGTTGTAGCCCTCGATTTTATGGAAGAGAGCATGGAGGATGTGACCGCCAAAAAACTGACGGACTGGATACCGGGACTGGCCAGCATAATGGCAGGAGCCACGAAGGAAAAAACCACCAGGCCCCGCCTGGTTGAGACTGAATACACAACGCATGGCAGGACGAAGACCATGCTCCTCAACGTGGTCCCCTTTCCGGTCAGGGGAAGGATCCTCTACTATGGCATCGGGCAGGATATCACCGAAAGAAAACAGGCCGAGCGCGAGATCGCCGACGCACGCCTGTTTCTGGATGGCATAC
>JAJRBS010000178.1 GCA_028679325.1 Methanoregulaceae archaeon
CTCGGTGCCGGGACGGTGGTGACCGAAGAGGCCAGCATCCCGCCCGGCTCAGTGGTAGTGGGTGTCCCGGGGAAAGCGGTGAAAGAGACCTCTCCCGCACAGAGGGAACACATTGTGGCCAACGCCCGGAACTACTGGGCCCTGGCCCAGGGATACATCGATGCATAGTGTTGTCGTCATAGGCGCCGGTGTCACCGGGATCCAGGCAGCCCTCGATCTCGCCGATCACGGGGTCAGGGTCCACCTGGTGGAACGAGAGCCCTCCATCGGCGGGCACATGGCCCAGCTCGACAAGACCTTCCCGACAAACGACTGCTCGATGTGCATCCTCTCCCCTAAGATGCTCGATGTCTCTCGGCACGAGAATATCAGCATCCATACCTGCACCGAAGTCATTGGTATTGACGGCGAGGTGGGAAGGTTCCGGGTAAAGGTCCGGAAGAACCCGCGGTACGTGGACGAGGAACTCTGCAACGGGTGCGGCGACTGCGTCAGGATCTGCCCGGTCGAGGTCTACAACCGCTTCGATGCCGGCGTCGGGGTGCGGAAGGCCATCTACAAGCCCCAGCCCCAGGCGGTGCCGGACATCGTGATCCGGGACAATGACCACTGCATCGAGTGCGGACTCTGCTACGACATCTGCGGCCGCGATGCCATCAGGCGGGAGGACAGCCCGAAAGAAGCGGTGATCGAGGCGGCGAGCGTCATCATCACCACCGGGTACGATGTCTTCGATGCCGTGAAGAAGGACCAGTTCCAGTACCTCCGGTATCCTGACGTCATAACCAGCCTCGAGTTCGAGCGGATGATGAACGCCAGCGGGCCGACGGGCGGGGAGATCCGGAGACTCTCCGACGGAAAGGCCCCGGCCTCTGTGGTCTTCATCCAGTGCGTCGGATCAAGGGACATCCCCCTCTCCCGTCCCTACTGCTCGGGTATCTGCTGCATGTACGCCCTGAAGAACGCCATGCTGCTCCGGGAAAAATACCCGGAAACCGGGGTGACCATCCTGTACATGGACATCCGGGCCTATGGCAAGGGCTACGAGGAGTACTTCGAGCGGGCAAAGTCCCTCGGTGTGGAGTTCCTTCGGGGGATGCCATCCGGGGTCCAGGTCCTTGACGGCTCGATGCTGATAAGGGTCGAGAACACCGAGACCGGGAAGATGGTGGAACTCCGGCCGGAACTGGTGGTGCTCTCGGTCGGGCTTGAGCCGGCCCGGGACAGCCGAGCTCTGGCCGCCAGTTGCGGCATACCGGTCTCTGAGTCCGGATTCTACCAGTCCCTCCATGACAAGCTCGACATGGTGGCAACCATCGCCCCCGGGATCTACATTGCAGGCACGGCGGTCTCTCCGAGGGATATCCCGGACTGTGTGGCCCAGGCCCAGGCAGCGGCCATGCGGGCTTTCCTTGATGTCCTGCGGGGATGAGGCCGATGAAGACCATTGACTGGGATGACGGCAGCGTCCTGCTTATTGACCAGACCCGTCTCCCTTCCGTCTTAAAGATGGTACGGTGCCGAAGCGTGAGCCATCTGATCACCGCCATCCGGCGGCTTGAAGTCCGCGGGGCCCCGGCACTGGGTGTTGCCGGTGCCTACGGCGTGGCGCTGGCAGCCTTCACAACCAGGGGAAGGGACTTTGAGAACTTTGCCGGGAAGGTAGAGGCGGCCGCACAGCAGATAGCGAGGGCCAGGCCCACGGCAGTCAACCTCTCGTGGGGGGCAGAACAGGTGCTTGCCCGGGTGCAGCAGGCCAGGTCCATCGATGAGGCCCGGGAGGCCGCACTCGCTGAGGCGCAGAGGATCGCCGATGAAGATGTCGCCGCCTGCCATGCCCTGGGGGACTATGGCGCCTCCCTCATTCCCGACCACTCCACGGTCCTCACCCACTGCAATGCCGGGGCCCTGGCCTGCCGGGAATGGGGGACGGCGCTCGGGGTGATCCGCTCTGCCGTCCAGGCAGGTAAGAAGGTCAGCATCATCTCCTGCGAGACCCGGCCCTTGCTCCAGGGGTCCCGCCTCACCGCCTGGGAGCTTGACCGGGATGGGATCCCGGTGACGGTGATCCCCGATTCCGCGGCTGCTCACCTGATGAGGAAGGGCAGGATCGACTGCGTGCTAGTGGGAGCGGATCGCATCACCCACGATGCCGTCTTCAACAAGGTGGGGACCTACATGCACGCTGTCTCTGCCCGTGCCCACGGGATTCCCTTCTACGTGGCCGCACCCCTCTCCACCTTCGACCCTGACCACGGCGAAGAAGAGATCGAGATAGAGGACCGCGACCGGGACGAAGTGGCGACCTTCAACGGCAGAGTCCTGATTCCTGATGGAGTCCCGGTGCTGAACCCTGCCTTCGATGCCACCCCCCTGTCCCTGGTCACCGCCATCGTTACCCCGTTCGGAGTCCTCCGTCCACCCCTCGACTGGGAGACGATAGCAGCAAAACGCAGGGTTATATAATTTCGCGGTTACCTTCATCTGCAGATGGCAACGGATACCACCATCCTCAACCAGATCATCTATATCATCGGCGAGATCACCCTGATCGTCATTGCCGGAGTCTTCTTCTTCGCGGTCCTGATGGTGATCCTTGCCTGGCTCTCCATACGGAGGGGAAAAATCTACTTCCCCTCCTTCCTCAAGGCAGGAATGGTCCTCGTCGAAGGTCTGGCCCGGGCTCTCTTCAAGCTCTTCGGGCTCGAAGACAACCAGGTCCATGCCTTCTTCATCCAGCTCCATAACACCCTGAACAAGAAGGCGTTCGCGGCCGTCCCGGTCAGCGAGCGGGCCATATTCCTTCCCCAGTGTCTCCGGTCGGCCCAGTGCCCTGCCCACCTGACCCCCGAAGGCCTGAAGTGCCGCTGCTGTGGGTTGTGCACCATCGGCCACTGGCTGCCTGCCTTCGAACAGATGGGCTACCACGTCTTCTCGGTGCCGGGCTCGTCGTTCATCAAGAGGATGGTCAAGAAGTACCACCCGAAGGCAATCCTCGGCGTGGGCTGTATAACGGAAGTCAAGGAGGGGCTGGAGATGGCAGACAAGCTGGGGCTCATCTCCATGGGGGTGGTCACCCTGAAGGAAGGGTGCGTCGAGACCCTGGTCAACTGGGAAGAAGTTTTCGAGATAGCCGTAGCCGGCGTCGACCCGTCCCGGGTGCCTAAGGACCTCATCCTGCCGGACGGGAAACCTGCTCCCGGCTAGGTCAGGAGAGCTGCTGCCAGGAAGACCACCAGGGCGCCGAACATGCCGACCTTCAGGAGCGAGGTAGCACGGGTTCTCCGGACACATCCGGGATCCGTACATCGAACCGGGGATAGGGATCCGGCCAGGATGAGGAGATCGACCGGCACGATACCGGCCAGGTAGGGCCATCCCCACCAGGCGACCGGGTAGATGCTTGCAACGACGGCAAGGACCGCTGCTGCGAGAGAGAAGAGCACCGTGGCCCGGATCCCGAAGCGAACCGGGACGGTCCGGGCTCCGGCCTTTTCGTCACCCTCGACATCTTCTGCGGCCTTCAGCAGTTCCCGGGAGACCATGGCAGAGAAGGTGATGACCGAGATCGGCACTACCGTCACTGCCCCTTCCGGACCGAGGTAGGCCCCGCCGAAGAGAAAGATCGAAGCCGAGAGGTAGGCGACAGTGGCATTTCCAAGAAAGGTGGTCCGCTTCAGGTAGTAGGCATAAGAAACGAGGAGGATTGAGTTGAAGACGGCGATGGCCAGGCAGAGGGGGTTTGTGAAGACAGAGAGGATGATGCCGGCAACAAAGAGGAGGGCGGCCTCGTACCAGGCCTGGCGGGGGCTGACTTCCCCGGAAGGAATGGGCCTACCGGGGCGGTTCACGCGGTCGATGCCGGCATCGGCGTAGTCGTTGATGGTGTTGCCGCCGGCCGTGACCAGGAAAACAATGGCCAGGAGCAGGAGGACCCCCGGAACGACCGTACCCGAAGCGATGAAGTACCCGAGAATAGCCGCAAGCCCGGCAACCATGGCGTTTGCCGGCCGCAGAATACGGATGATGCCGGGGAGTTTCATGCCAGCCTCAACGGAGAAAAACGGGCGTGGGGGGATTTGAACCCCCGACCTATAGCTTAGGAGGCTACCGCCCTGTCCAGGCTGGGCCACACGCCCCTGCCATGATCAGTTGATAAAGATAAGGTATAAGGTTTCCGCAATCCACCAATGACAGGGATTATGGAGCGAATTTGGGTAGAGGAGGGCAGCACGCGTTTTTTTGTCCCGCTCCAGGACGAGCTCGCAGCCTTCCCTCCCTCCACGGCCCGGGTCTTTTACAACCGGCGCATGGAGCTCAACCGCGATGTGACAGTGCTCTTCGTCTCCACGGTGCAGCCGAAAGACTATCTCGATGCCATGGGAGCCACCGGGGCGAGGGGGCTCCGGGTAGCCTCGGAGTGCGGGATACCGGTGACCATCAACGACAGGGATCCTGTGGCTGCCGGATGGATCCGGGAGAACGCCGGATTGTCCGGAGGACCAATCGAGGTTACCGGAGAGAATCTCCACACCCTCCTTTCTGTCCGGAGGTTCGATGCTGTCGACCTCGACCCCTACGGCTCCCCGGCTCCCTACATCGATTCGGCTATACGCGGGACCGGGAGATACCTGCTGGTCACGGCCACCGATACCGCTCCCCTCTGCGGGGCCCACCAGAAGGCCGGGATACGCCGCTATTTTGCCTCTGCCCTGAACAACGAGTACCATGCCGAGACCGGTCTCCGGATCCTGCTGGCCTTCGTGGCCCGTGAGGCAATAAAATACGACCGGGGGATCACCCCAGTCTTCTGCTTTACCCGGCAGCACTACGTGCGGGCTCACTTCCGGCTTTCATCGGGAGCGGGCCCGGCCGACGCCTCTGTGGCCCGGATCGGGTATGTCTTCCAATGCCGGTGCTGCCCGGGACGGACCGAGCATCCGGGAATCGTGCCTGAGTCTGTCTCCTGCCCGGAGTGCGGGGGAGCAACCATCCCTGTCGGGCCCGTATGGCTCGGAGCAATCCAGGACCAGGAAGTCCTCTCCACAATGATAGACCGGCTTCCCGATCTCCGGCTGAACACAGCCAGGGAACTGCTGCCTCTCCTGACCACACTCAGGGATGAGCTGCCGACCTCCTCCTTCTATGACTACCATGTGCTCGCGAGGCAGGCGAAGATCTCTCCCCTCCCCATCGCATCGGTTATCACCGGCCTTCGTGAGGCAGGATACAGGGCCAGCCGGGTGCACTATGCAGGGACGGGGATAAAGACCGATGCCCCGGCGAGTGTTGTTCTTGACGTCATGCGGGTGTGAACAAGTCGCGGGCGGCGGTCATGAAAATCGGTTTTTCTTGTTGTCACGTTCGACCGAAGTTTCAGTGCTCGATGATGATGGTCAGCAGGTCCCCTTCTTTCAGCCGGTGGGGAAGGCCGACCCTCTGCCCGGGGTGCTTCACCGAGTGGCCCCAGACCCGGGCGTACCGGAACCGGCTGACAAATTCCCGGTGAAGCTTCCGGCAGACATCCTCGACCGAGCTCCCTCTCCGGACGATCAGCGGCTCTTCCAGGTCGGCGGCCTCGCTCTGGGGCTTCAGGTAGACCCGCATGAAGCCCAGGGTATCGTAAATCCGGTCCTTGATCTCATCCATGTGGTACCCGGTGTGGGCCGAGATCATCACCGGGGACATGCCGAACCGGGTCTCGGTGTCGTCGACAATCTCTCTCCGGGTCTTCTCCCCGACGAGGTCCACCTTGTTGACGGCGACAAACGCCGGGACATAGATACGGTTCCCAAGCATGGCGTCGATGACCTCGTCCTGGGTGGCGTTTCCCCTGATCAGGATATCGGCGTTCATCATCTTGTTCTCAGCGAGGATCGACCGTATCTCATCGGTATCGAGGTCGAGAGCCCCGACGGCATGAACCCGGATCCCCCCCTGCGAGGTCTTCTTGATGGTGATGTCCGGCCGGGGCTTGTTGATGCGGATGCCGGCATCATAGAGCTCCTTCATCAGCACGTCCACGTGCGAGGAGTTGAAGACGTCCACCAATATGACGATCATGTCGGCGCTCCGGACCACCCCGATGACCTCCTTGCCCCGCCCCTTCCCCATGGCCGCCCCGGCGATGAGGCCCGGGATATCGAGGATCTGGATCTTCGCTCCCCTGTACTCCATGGCCCCGGGGACAACGGTCAGGGTGGTGAAGGCGTAGGCGGCCACCTCGCTCTTCGTGCCAGTCAGGGCATTCAGCAGGGTGGACTTCCCAGTGGAGGGGAAGCCCACCAGCACAACTGTCGCGTCCCCGCTCTTCTTGACCGAGTAGCCTTCACCGCCGCCGGCGGACTTCATGGCCCGGTTGACGGCCTCGTCCTTTAACCGGGCGATCTTGGCCTTTATCCTGCCGATGTGCTTGGACGTGGCCTTGTTATACGGCGTGCGCTGGACTTCCTCTTCCAGTGCACGAATCTCGTCCTCAAGGCCCGCCATGCTTTCTTCTCCTCAATTAATGGCGAAACTCGAACCATATAGTTGTGGGTCGGGGGAACGGTGGAAGAGGTTTCGTGTTGGATCTTTTTTTCACATGGTTGAAGCCATCGTCTTGCGACGCCCGGTCCTTTTTGTTTCCTTTGCAGGTGGGGGGTCGATGGCATCATCACCGTAGACACGCTTCCAGAAGAGCCTGCTGAAGAGCTTCAGATAGATGATAGCCCCCTTATTCTGGGTGTTCAGCACCGACCCTACACCGCTGATGAACGCAGGGCTCCAGAGCAGTTCCTCGTCATCGACGTTCAGTTCGAGTGCATTTTCGAACTTCAAAAAACCCCAGACCTTTGAGATCTCCGGGAGCGGATAATCCGACGGCGGGGAGGTGAGTCGCTCCAGGGGGACGACCCGGATCCGGGCGTTCTTCGAGGGGAACTTCTTCCGCATCCTCTCTTCGAGGCCGGGGGACGAGGAGAAGATGGTCAGGTGCAGAGGAACGTCCGTCAGCCTTACGTTGTCAAGGAACTGGACATACCGATCCCCCATGGTGCAGGAGATGTGTGTTTTTGCCTTGCCGAACATCTCCTGGATCTTGTATTTGATATTCGCATCGCCGTAGATCGTCCACACGATGTTTTCCATATCGGTCCGGACTTTCTTCTGTTCCAGTTTTTTCAGGGCGGCAAGGGCCTTTTCCGATGCCTTCTCGTGGTCCTCCAGGAGAATGCCGATCGCCATGTCGGGAGAGACTGCGCTGAACCTCGCAGGTTTCGATGATTGTCTCACCGTGAGTCCCTTCTCGGCCAGGCTCTCCAGGGCCTCGTATACGCTCGGTTTCGAGAGGGAGAGGAAATCAGTGATCTCCTTTGCCTCGGCATGGTCGAACAGGACGAGTGCAGCATAGACCTTTGCCTCATAGTTCGACAATCCAAGGACCCGGAGAGACCTGAT
>JAJRBS010000196.1 GCA_028679325.1 Methanoregulaceae archaeon
CCGCGACCGGCTCAATGTGGCGATAGTCAGCGAGCATCGCCAGCACCTCGGGATCCCGGCACCGGCGAAGCGCCCGGGCGTAGGCGGCCTCCTTCGGGTAACCCCGGGTGAGATCGCTGACCATGCGGTTCAGGAATGCAGAGCAGGCCCCGTTCACCGGGTCGTAGTGGGTCAGCCGTGCACAGGCCTCGCTGCAGGCCTCAACCATCGGCCCGGCGTAGAATATCCCGATGGGCGGGCCCCTCATCACGCTCCCATTACTCCTCGATGAGCCGTTCAGGCGGTGGACGTAGCGGACCACTTCCATCGGCTCCATCCCGGACAGGACCAGCTCGAACACACGTGCTGAGGTCGGCCCGTAAACCCCCGGGTCGCGGAGATAGCTCCGGAGCAGCCGTACCATCATATCCTCCGCCGAGAAACCATGGCATGCGGCCAGTGAATCGGCGATAGCCAGCGCCTGGCCGGTATCATCGGTGTATCGGCCGGCTCTGCGCCCGGATTTTGGTGAATCCTCCATTTCCGTGACCTTTCGGGGGGGTGGCGGCATTCCTTCAAGGGGCGCACCCAAAGCGTCCCCAATTGCCAGTCCCACAAGGGCGCCGGTCGCCCGCAAAAAGCTGGATATAAAGATCACCCAAAATCAATATCTTGTGCTGGTAAAAAGCATCTGTGAAGAAAGGTGATAGTGTGCAAAAAGAAGAACTTCTCCATCTCCACATGTTGATGATTCACGTCAAAAAATACATTGAAAGCATCACCACTCAGGAAATTTCTGTAAAAAGTTATCAGGCCCTTGACATTTCTCCCGTTCACATTCACAAAAACAAAAAATGCCACAAGGAGGCTATTCTTGCGCTCGGCGATGAGATCGTCGGTTACATCCATGCGCAGAACCCGATGGTGAGTGTCGGAAGCGACATGATCCCTGAGACCGTTGCCGCCGAACAATAACTCTTTTATGAGCGATCCGGATATTTGCCGCGAGATCATCGCTATCCTGTTCGCCCAACAAACACCGGACCCGACCCGGGCAAAGATCGAGGTCTGCCGGAAATATGCCCTCAATTCCGTCCCCCGGAACTCGGCACTGATAGCAGCCGCACAACCCGGGGAGCGGGACGAGCTCCGCCGCCTGCTGCTGGTCAAGCCGACCCGGACCCTCTCCGGAGTGGCCCCGGTGGCGGTGATGACCTCCCCGTATCCCTGCCCCCACGGGAAATGTCTCCCCTGCCCGGGCGGACCCGACCACCCCTTCCACTCCCCCCAGTCCTACACCGGTGAAGAGCCTGCCGCCCTCCGGGCACGGGAGCATAACTACGACCCGTATTCCCAGGTGACCGCCCGGCTCGGCCAGTTCGAGCTGCTGGGGCATTCCGTCGACAAGGTGGAGCTGATCGTGATGGGGGGGACGATGACCGCCCGGCCCGTCGAGTACCAGGAATGGTTTGTGGGCTCCTGCGTGAAAGCCATGAACGAGTACCGGGGTCATGCGCCGGGGACAGACATCTTCCGGCAGAACGAGCATGCCCCAGTCCGGTGCATCGGCATCACCTTCGAGACCCGTCCCGACTGGTGCGGCGAGGAGGAGATAAGCCGGATGCTCTCCCTCGGGGTTACCAAGGTGGAGCTCGGGGTCCAGCACCTTGACGACGCGATCCTGGCCTATAACCGGCGGGGATGCACCACCGCCGACGCGGCCCGGGCCAACCGGCTCCTCCGGAACGCCGGGCTCAAGGTCGGCTTCCACATCATGCCAAACCTCCCGGGGAGCACCATCGGACAAGACCGCCAGCTCTTCCGGGACCTCTTCGACAATCCGGATTTTTGCCCCGACTTCATCAAGATCTATCCCACCCTCGTGACCCCCGGCTCCGAGATCGAGGCGCTCTTTCGTTCGGGGCTCTACCAGCCCTACGACGAGGACGATCTGATCGACCTGATCGCCTACGGGAAGTCTCTCCTCCCCGAGTATGTCCGTCTCCAGAGGATCCAGAGGGACATACCGGCCAAGCTGATCGTTGCCGGGTCAAAGCACAGCAACTTCCGCCAGCTCTGCCAGCAAAGACTGGCCGGGTCAGGGGGGGTATGCCGCTGTATCCGCTGCCGCGAGGCGGGAAGATCCCCGTCCGACTCTGCCCCCGAAATCCGCGAGCTCCGGTATTCGTGTGCCGGCGGGGAGGAACACTTTATCTCCGCCGTGGCCGAAGACTCCCTCATCGGTTTTGCACGTCTCCGGACCGGGGGAGAACGGACCAGGAACGAGATCGCCGGTTGCGCCCTCCTCCGGGAGCTCCACGTGTATGGGAGCATGGTCCCTCTCGGCAGCACTCCGGACCCGGGCCAGCGCCAGCACCGCACCTTCGGGAGGAGGCTGCTCGACGCCGCCGAGTCGGTCTCCCTCAGGGCCGGTTACCGCGAGGTAGCCGTGATGAGCGGCATCGGGGTCAGGCCTTACTACCGCCGGCATGGCTATGAGCGGAGAGGACCTTATATGGTGAAGGGACTGGGATGAAGAAGGCCACGCTCGAATTCTTACGACAGCGATTTCTTGCCTACTACCAGGATGACCGGCTCTCTCTTCCCCCGACCGTTGCCCAGCGCGAGTGGGCTATGGTTCTCTTTGATCCCGATTACCCCGAGATCCACATGCATCGGCACATGGGTTTTCCCGGGAAGGATGAACTGCTGGCCTACATCAGGAACATGGCCCCGGCTCACCTCTACTATTCATCGGCATACTATGCCCTGCCCCATGCCCCGACCATGGCCGAGAAGGGATGGCTCGGTGCAGACCTCATCTTCGACCTCGATGCCGACCACATCACCCGGGGGCCCTACGAGATGATGCTGGAGCGGGTCCGGCAGGAGACCGAGAAGCTGATCGGGATGCTGACCGGGGAGCTCGGGTTCCCTCCTTCCGGGATCGATCTGGTCTTTTCCGGCGGACGAGGCTACCATGTCCATGTCCGCGACCCGGAGATCCGGGGATGGGGGAGCGAAGAACGCCGGGAGCTGATCGATTACGTCTGCGGGATCGGGATCGACCCCGGGATCATCCTCTCCTCCCCTGCACCTTCACCCCGCGGATGGCACCAGCGATATATAGCTGCACTGAACGAGTACCTGCTGTGGCTGGAGAGTATGGAGCCGAAACAGGCCGTTGCCGAACTCGTTAGTCTCGAGGGCGTGGGAAAAGGCACCGCGGAAGAGTTCCTTAAAAGGGTGCCCGGTATCAGGAGTGCGCTGGCACGTGATGCGTCGGCTATCAACCTGAAGGACTTCGCCACCGGGAAGGTCATCCGCGGCCTCGCAGGATCAAAGGAAGGGAAATTTCCGGCTCTCCTCCGGGAGAAAGCCGCGCTGGCCGATGAACCGGTCACCACCGATATAAAAAGGCTCATCCGCATGCCGACCTCTCTCCACGGCGGAAGCGGGTTCCGGGTGACACCGGTCCCGGTCCGGGAGCTCCCCTCCTTCGACCCCCTGGAGGACGCGGTGGTCTTCGGGACCCGCCCGGTAACCATTGACTGTTCCCGGAACCTCTCCATGACCCTGCTCGGCGATACCCACGATGTCCCGAAAGGCACCAGCCAGGTCCCGGAGGCGCTGGCCGTCTTCCTCTGCTGCCGCGGGATGGCCGAGATCGGAGGTTCCCATGCAGCTTGACGAGCTCCGGAGCCTCCTCCTCTCCGAGAGAGAGACCGGCCGTCTCCTCGCCATACCCCGCAACATCTTCGAGACGACGGACCAGGACCTCGCCTCCCTTCTCGACGACGTTTACGGGACCGAGGACCCGTTCTCAGACAGGATCCGTGTGCTCGTCGAACGGGTCAGCAGCGTCCGCGAGACCCTGCACGACCTCTTCATCCTCCGCTCCCAGAAGATCCTGACCCTGGCCCGGACCCAGGAGGAGGGGCAGTACATCGACCGGGACGAGCTCAAGAGGATGCTCCCCGAGGAGAAGGAGATGTTTGATGCCATCGTGCTCGCCATCGGCCATGCCCGGTGCCGGCTGATCCCCCCCGCCGTGTCGCGGGCCGGCATGCCCCGGGCGGCGGCAGAACAGGAAGCAGAGCGGTGTGCCGGGATCTCGGCCACCGAAGAGAAGGCAGTCGCCGAGATATCCCTCTCCCGGGTGCTTTCGGACATGGAACCCTTCATGGGAGTCGACGGCCGGATCTACCATCTCCGGCACGAGGACATCGTGACCCTCCCGTCCCGGAACGCCGAGGTCCTCTGCGACCGGAATATCATCCTCACCCTGAAACCCTCGTCGTTCCCGTGAATTCTCCGGTGTTCTCCCACAGTCTTAAATTA
>JAJRBS010000209.1 GCA_028679325.1 Methanoregulaceae archaeon
CATTTCCTAAAGAGCGACGAGATCGAACGCAAGAAACGTGAGCTCGAGCAGAAACGGCGGATCATGGAGAACGAGATTGCCATGATCGAGGAGAGGTTCGCCCGCGAGGAAGATGAGCTGAAGATCCTTGTTGACCAGGAGAACTCCCAGGCTCGTATGACCGCCGGTGACACCAGGGAGCTGGCCATGATGCGGAAGGCTGACACGTGATGCCCGGACCAAAAAAGGGTACCCCGGTTACGGATGATTATCCCTCACCTAAAGGCAGGGAAGGTGACTGTATCGACCTCCGGCTCTATGTCACGAATGAGACACCGAACTGCCTGGCCGCTTTTGCCAATATCAAGAGGATCTGCGAGGACCGTTTCGAGGGCCGGTACCGCATCACCGTCATCGACCTGGTGAAGAACCCCCGGCTCGCACGCGAGGAGAACATCCTCGCCATCCCGACCCTCGTACGAGTTCTCCGTGGGGAGAAGGGACAGAAGGTCATCGGGACGCTCTCCAACGTTACCGAGGTCCTCACAGGGCTCGGTCTGTCTTATGAGGGGAACGGCGCTCCCCGCAAAATTAAATCAAAGGATCGGATCCGACAGGCGATGAGGTGAACGATGCCTGGAAAGAAAGAAACGAGATCAAAGAAAGGAAAGTTCGAGGAGGATCCCGGCGAGGAATGGATCCTTCGTTTGTATGTTGCCGGGCAGACCCCGAACTCGCTGGCCGCCTTCGAGAACCTCAAGAAGATCTGTGAGGAGCACATGGATTGCAGATACAAGATAGAGGTGATAGATCTCTTGAAAAACCCCCAGCTCGCCAGAGATCACCAGATTGTCGCGGTTCCCACACTGATCCGGAAGCTCCCGACGCCGGTAAAAAAGATCATCGGGAACCTGTCCGATACTGAAAAGGTCCTGGTCGGGCTTGACCTGCGCAGGGTGGAGTGACAATGGCGGGACGGAAGAAGAAGGCCCCCGAGGATGTGACCGAAGAGTACGAGCAAGCCCTCAAAGAGATGAAGACAGAGCGCTACGTGCTCCGGCTGTACATCGCCGGCAACAACCTCCGTTCCCAGAAGGCGGTCGAGAACGTGAAGAAGATCTGCGACGAGTACCTGGAAGGGCGGTACGAACTGGACGTGGTCGACATTTACCAGGACCGGACAAAGAACCCTGTTGACCTGGTCCTTGCCGCTCCGACGCTGATCAAGAAACTGCCGCTGCCGCTCCGGAGCGTCATCGGCGATATGACCAACAAGGAACGCATTCTTGTCGGCCTTGACCTTATCCCGCGTTCATGAAGAAAGGATCCCGGAAGTGCGAATATGACGTCTGAAAAGAGACTCAGGCAGGAGATCGAGGAGCTCCGGGAGCAGGTCAGGGAACTGACCGAGACCCTGGATGCGATCCGGTCAGGCGAAGTTGACGCGATTGTCGTTACCACTGACGACACCCGTAGGATCTATACCCTTGAAGGAACCGATCAGCCCTACCGGGCCCTGGTGGAGAATATCGGCGAAGGTGCGCTCACACTCTCCTCGGACGGTGTCATCCTCTATAGCAACGATGCCCTCTCAGGGATGCTCCAGGTACCTCTCGACAAACTTCTCGGTACATCCCTGATCGATCATATCGCTCCCGACGATCGATCCTCGTTCCTGGAGATGCTCAAGGAGGCAACCGCCAGCACCCAGAAAGGTCAGGTCTATCTCTGCAGGGAACATTTGGCGGTCCCTGTCCTTCTCTCCATGAACCCGCTCGTCACCGATGGGAGCACCAAGATCAGCGTCGTGATTGCCGACAGGCGGCAGGACGAACAGGCGCTCCGGGAGAGCGAAGCGAAGTACCGGAACCTGTTTGAGACGATGACCGAAGGTTTCGCCCTCCACGAGATCGTGCTTGACGCGACGGGTAAACCGGTCGATTACCGGTTCCTGGATATCAACCCTGCCTTCAAACGGCTGACGGGGCTTGATAGGGCGGAGATTATCGGGAGGCTGATGACCGAGGTCCTTCCTGGCAACGACCCGGTCTGGATCGAACGCTACGGAAAGGTCGCCCTGACCGGAAAGCCGGACCACTTCGACAGCTTTTCTCAGCCACTTAACCGGCACTATGATGTCTTTGCCTTCTCACCGGCAGAACGCCAGTTTGCGGTCATGTTCACGGATGTCAGCGAGAAAAAGGAGGCCGAAGAGGCACTGAGAGACCGTGAGAGAACTTTACGCCTTGTCATGAACACCATACCAGCCCTGGTAGCCTACATCGGTCCCGACTTCCGGTACCTGCGTGTCAACAAGGGCTATGAGGACTGGTTCCGGAGGCCGGCAGGTGAGATCGAAGGCAGGCACATCAGCGAGATACTCGGGGACAAAGCCTGGGAGCTTGTCAAGCCGTACATGGAGGCGGCGATGGCCGGCAACGTGATCAGGTTCGAACGGTTGATGCATTATACGGATATCGAGCCGCGATGGGTGCAGACGACCTGTGTCCCGGACTACGATGAAGAGGGGAACGTCAGCGGGATCGTGGCACACGTGATGGATATCGGGGATTTCAAGCGGGCAGAGGAGAACCTGAAAAATTATGCTCATGATCTCAAGCGGAGCAATGAAGACCTCGAACGGTTCGCGTACGTCGCCTCGCATGACCTCCGGGAACCGCTCCGGATGGTGACCAGCTTCTCACAGCTCCTCGAGAGGAACTACAAGGGGAGGCTTGACGCCGATGCCGACGAGTTCATCGCGTACATCGTTGACGGCGGGAAACGGATGGAATCCCTGGTCAGCGATCTCCTCGACTATTCGAGGGTGGTCTCACAGACCAGGCCGATGGCATCAATCGATACAGATGCCTCTGTCAAGACGGCGATCGGGAACCTCTCGTCATTCATAGCCGATTCCGGTGCATCCGTGACAGTCGATCCACTCCCGGTTATCAGAGGGGATCTCATCCAGATCACTATGGTCTTCCAGAACCTGCTCTCGAACGCGATCAAGTTCCATGGGAAAGAGCCCCCGGTTGTTCATCTCGGTTCCGCAAAAGAGGAGGATTCCTGGGTCTTCTCTGTCCGTGATAACGGGGTGGGGATCGATCCAGAATACCACGAGAAGATCTTCGAACTATTCCAGCGGCTGCATGCCTCACGGGAGTATGAGGGGACAGGAATCGGGCTCGCCATCTGCAAGAGGGTTATCGAGAGGCACGGAGGAAGGATCTGGGTTGAGAGCGAGTTGGGCACAGGAAGTACGTTCTATTTCACGATTCCCATAAGATAAGAGTACTTTTTTTTCGAAATCGTTGTTCACATGGTCA
>JAJRBS010000165.1 GCA_028679325.1 Methanoregulaceae archaeon
CGAAGGAAATGCCGGACACTACTGCGCCGCAGGTTACCGGGGGGAGAAGAGGGGCATGCGGGGAGGATGCGTGGAGGTGCTGGGGAACGCCGGGGAGTTTGCGGCCGAGTACCTTTCCGGCGGCGAGGTGCACATCCATGGCAGCTGCGGAGACATGCCCGGTATCGAGATGCGGGGAGGGACGCTTATCATCGGGGGGGACTGCACGAGACCCTGCGGGAACATGACACTGGGGACCTGCATGATCTTCGGGACCGCTTACCAGATGCTTCCAACATTCCAGAACACAGGCGTCGAAGAGGCCGAGTACCAGGGCAGGAAATACCTGATGGACGCCTACCGCGGCGATATCGCCAACCGGGGAAAGGGCAGGCTGCTCGTGAAGACGAAGACCTGACGGTGCGTGCCCGATGAGGATATCGAAAACCCCTTTTCGTCAAAATTCAGGCAGAGAAATGATATAATCTCTTCATTCTAACCTTTTCACCATGGATATTACCCTTATCTGCACCCTGTTTGAAGAATTACCGAGACAGGGTCCGGGATCCGATGAATCAACGGTCCGTGCGTGTTCGTGTATCCCCTCCTCTTTCAGAGTGGGGAAAATTATCGACATTGGGTGTGGTTCCGGGATGCAAACCCTTGCTCTGGCACAGTTTTTTCCGGATAGTTGCGTTTTGGCGTCTGATATACACCAGCCGTTTCTCGATGAATTAAAGAAAAGGGCAAAGAATGCAGGTCTTGAGGAGAGGATCGTCACTCTCCAGGCATCGATGGACGATCTTCCCTTTGAAGAAAAGTCATTCGATATTATCTGGGCAGAAGGTTCTGCGTTTGTCATGGGACTCTCTTCTGCTCTCAAATACTGGGAAAAATTTTTAAAAACGGGTGGATTTCTGGTATTTTCCGACTGTACCTGGCTTACTGATTCACCTTCCGAAGAGTGCAGGGATTTCTTTGATACCGCCTGTCCGGGTATGTCATCAGAACCCGGTACCGAAGAAATTGTCCGATCTGCAGGCTTTACCCTTATTAATTCATTCCGGCTTCCTGATGCCGCCTGGTGGGATCATTATTATTCTCCTCTCCTTGAACGGATTCCCCTGTTAAAAGAAAAATATGCCACCAATCAGGATGCACTGGAGATCATACATGGATTGGAACGGGAGATGGAAATACATCGAAAATATTCAAAGGAATATGGATATTGCTTCTTCATCGTGCAGAATAAAAATTCGGAACAATAGGACATACTCACTGTGGATGGTGAAAAATCCCTGTTTTTACAACATCCCGATAAGGGATAGGAAAACCCGGATACCTCAAGGGGTTACCGTATCAGATCCTGAAGAAGCTCAAGAAGTCGTCGGGCTTTACCGCTGAATGATGAGAAAGGTCGTGAGAAACAAAGGGGAGGTTATGCCTCTTCGACATCCTCCGACTGGCAGGACGGGCACATGGGGTGCTTCCCGACCCCCTTGAACTTCTCCCCGCACTCCCTGCACTTGTAGTTCTTGCCCTTGACACGGTCAGGCGGCACTTCCATGTCGACCGGTCCTCCGACAGTGCACATTTTAATTGTTCACCTCACTGTGATGGATCGGTCTCTGTACCTATAAGGTTATGCCACTTCGCATCTTCCGACGGAGAGCACACTGACAACGAGTTCTACTTCCTGACCCGGCAGAACCAGGCACCGAGCAGGAGCCCGAGGACGATAGCCAGGAACGGGAAAGGAGCACGGGTTGTGGGTACCGGCGTGGACATTTCCGGTGCGGCGGTCAAGACCGTCACCGGCAGAGTTGTGGTGGTTGTTTCAGGAGTCATCGGGCTGAGCGTGAGTTCGATCACCTTCCGGTCACCAGCGGTGATGATCACCGTCTCTTTTGCCGGGAGATACCCCTCCCGGGCAACCTCGATCGTGTAATCCCCTGGAGAGAGCGAGGTGAGGTTCAGGGGTGTATCGCCCGCATACCTCCCGTTGACCGTTACCTGGGCCTGTGATGGTGAGGACAGGACAGAGAGGCTCCCCGTTGTCGGCGGCCGGTAGAGAGTTATCCGGATATCCGAGTACGGCACGCCGGAGATGTCCGGGGCGGATACCGGCTCTGTTGCGGCGTAGATGGTGTACTCTCCTTCGGCAAGGCCACCCGATACCCGTGCCGTGTTCCAGCTGTAGTTCCAGTACCCGTCATCGACCGCCACCTGGGTGAAGGTATTGGGATTTCCGGTCACCACAGGGGCGACGCTGCTGTCCATGCGGGACCCGGACGACGGGACCCCCGGACCGGTCATGAAAAGGTACACAGTATCATATCCGACCGCCTTTCCGGAGAGGGAGACCCGTTCCCCTATGGCAGCGGTCCTGCTCTCTGCAGCGGCAGCGCCTATGATCACCACGAGGGCGAGAGCCGCCAGCAGGAGAATGACCGGCCACTCGCTGCTTCCTGTTGTCATCGTTTGAACACCGGAATCAATCGAAAAGATGCACTTTGTACTTTGATGAAGTCTTCTCATCTTTTTGGGCTGGACGGGGTTTCCCTGATGTGCCAAGAAGACAGAAGGAACAGACCCCGAGCTCCTCCCGGAAAACTTCGCACCTTTCCCTGATGCAGGGCTGTTTATCAAAAGGACAGAGTTTGTCGATCAAAATTTCACCCGCTCTTCCACTGGTTCGAGGATATTGCTCTTTTCCATGATCGCCAGGACCGGAAGAATATGCCCTGTAATTGTGGGGAATCTTTCAACCGGGAAAAGAGCTCATCCTTTCGGCTGGCCATGTATTCGAGTGATGGGAGATTCGAAAAGAATATAGTTTTGCCAGAACGGCAAGGCCCCTCTCCTACAGCACGGTAACGAGCTGGATGAACGGGACAAGAGAGAACAGTGCGACCGCAGCGGCCATCATTATTTTTTCTTTCATGATTTCTTCCCACAAAAATGCCAGGTATCCCTCTTAAATTCGATGGATGGCCGGGGTTCAACTATCCCTTGATTTTTTGAAGAATCAGCCGGATTGAAAGACCGACCCGGGGCCGGCCAGGATCGCCTGCATCACCTTCCTCAATTCTCCTGCGGAGGATAGGTATTTTTGCGGCAGAGGAAGTACCCTCCGGCCAGATAACTGAGAGGAAGGGCCCAGATCGGGTTTGCTATCGCGAACCACAGGGCCGCTATCTGGAGGACGAGGCGGGCGGTCGGGGTGTCGTTTCCCAAAGCCGCCATGAAAGCACAGAAGAAGACCAGTGCCGTGATCACGAGATAGATGAGAACCCCGATGAGCCCTCCCCGGTAGTTGGTCAGGGCACACCTGACACAGCTCTCCATGGATCCAGTATGGGGAAGGAGACCTAAAAAGAGTGCTCTGGTGTCGTCACCAGGGTCCCGCGAAAAATGGTCAGGTATCAGATGGCATAAACCGGAGGGAGGCCGAATTCATGCAGAACCGTTTGTGGGTCGGTGGCGGACCGTCGTCGAAG
>JAJRBS010000023.1 GCA_028679325.1 Methanoregulaceae archaeon
TGACACTCTTTGAGATGATGGCCCACCATGCCTTCAACACCGATCTCGACGAGATATACTGGAAAGACCGGACCGTTGAGCTCTGCGAGCAGTTCCTGGTCTCGATAGGCGGGAACCTGGATCTGGTCACCTACAAGGAGCATCCCTGGATCGGCGGAGGCAACGCCGGGCCAAGCCTCGAGGTGATGATCGGGGGGCTCGAGGTGGCGACCCTTGTCTTCATGAACCTCGGCCGCACGAAGACTGACAAACCTCCCGTTTCGCTCGGCGGGGAACCCTACTACCCCATGAAGATTCGGATCGTCGACACCGGCTACGGCCTCGAGAGGCTGGTCTGGGCATCCCGGGGGTCACCGACCATCTACGATGCGGTCTTCCCGGAGATGGTCTCCCGGGTGATGGAATCGGCGGGGCTCGAGCACTTCCTTGACAACCATGAGTACACCAAGATACTCTCCTTAAACGCGAAGTTCGCGGGAGTGATGGACATCTCGGGAGCAAACCTGTACCAGCTCCGGAAGAGGGTGGCTACGGCCATCGACGTCCCGATCGAGAAGCTTGACCGGATGATCTCCCCCATCGAGAAGGTCTACGCAACCGTTGACCACACCCGCTGCCTGGCCTACATGCTCGGCGACTGCATCGTCCCCTCCAATGTCCGGGAAGGATACCTTGCCCGGCTGGTAATCCGGAGGACGATCCGGATGATGAACGAACTCGGGATCAAGGACAACCTCGCCGACCTGATCGAGCAGCAGATGCGGATCGTGGGGACACGGACGTTTAGTCAGGACATCCTTATCGTCAGGGAGATCGTCGAACGCGAGGTCGAGAAATACGCCGCCACCCTCTCCCGGGGAACAAAGATCGTCCAGAAGATCGCCCGCACCTACAAGGCAAAGAGAGAACGGCTGCCGTTAAAAGAGATAATCACCCTCTATGACTCGCACGGCATCCCTCCGGAGATGACCCGGGATATTGCAGTCGCCGAAGGGGCGGTGGTGGACCTCCCTGACAACTTCTATTCCCAGATCGCCGAGTTGCACTCCCAGTCTCGGGAAGAGGAGGCAAAGGATCCCTTTGCCCGTTTCAGGGACCGGATCAATGCTTTACCGCAGACGCGGAAACTCTACTACGAGCAGCCCTGCTCCATGGAATGCGATGCCATGGTCATCGACTTCTTTGACGGGTATACCGTGCTCGACCAGACCCTCTTTTACCCGGAAGGCGGTGGACAGCCCGCTGATACAGGAATGCTGATCTCCGCCGAGAGCATGGTCCGGGTCGATGACGTCCAGAAGATCGGCGACGTTATCCTGCACCACATATCGGGAGGAATTCTCCGGCGGGGGGACAGGGTGAAGGGCATCGTTGACGACGAACGGCGATGGGGGCTGATGCGCCACCACACCGCCACCCACATCCTTCTCCGCGCGGCGAAGGAGGTGCTCGGGGCCCACATCCACCAGGCCGGGGCCCAGAAAGGGGTGGAGAGCGCACGCCTCGATATCCGGCACTTCAAGCATGTCACCCCCGATGAACTCCGGAGGATAGAGATCGCTGCCAACCGGATGATCATGGCTGACCAGTCTGTCGATATTTGTTTCGAGGACCGGACCCGGGCCGAACAGCTCTATGGTTTCGACCTGTACCAGGGGGGAGTTCCTCCCGGGAAGGAGATTCGGATCGTGCAGGTTGCCGGAGACATCGAGGCCTGTGCCGGTACCCACTGCCGGGGCAGCGGAGAGATAGGGATGGTCAAGATCATCCGGGTCGAGCACATCCAGGACGGGATCGAGAGGCTGGAGTTTGCAGCCGGCATGGCGGCGGTCGAGTATATCCAGCAGATGGAGCGGCTGGTCACCGATTCTTCAGCGGTGCTCTCGGTGCAGCAGGAGATCCTCCCCTCCTCTGTCCAGCGCTTCTTTTCTGAGTGGAAGGAGCAGAAGAAGGAGATAGACCGGCTGTCGCAACGCCTTGTTGAGCTCGAGAGCGAGAGCCTTGAGGCGGAGATGGTGAACGGCCTTCCCCTGGTGGTGAGGAGGATCGACCTGCCGGCACGGGACCTTGCGGTCATCGCCTCGAAGGTCTCGGAGAAGGGAGGGGTGGCTCTCCTGGTTGGCGGGTCGGACCACGCCCACGTTGTCCTGATGTCGGGGGCTTCCTCGGTAAATGCCGGGGAGATCATCGGCCAGGTCTGCATCCTCCTCGGGGGGAAGGGAGGAGGCTCCCGCTCCATGGCACAGGGCGGGGGACCAAAGACAGAGCAGCTCGACCTGGCTCTCCGGGTGGGAAGGGAGCGTATCCTGGCGGCACTCCATGGCTGAAGACATCATCGTTCTCGAACCAGGCGACGAGAGAGCGCAGAAGATCGGGAAGGCCATCTCCAGCCAGACGGCGAACGATATCCTGCATCTCATCTCCGATGAGCCCCGGACGGCGTCGGAACTGACCGATACTCTCCACATCCCCATGAGCACCATCAAGTACCATCTCGACAACCTCCTTTCCGCAGGGCTGCTCGAGGTCAGAGAGACCCGGTACAGCGTGAAGGGGCGGGAGATCAAGGTCTATGCAGTACGAAACCAGCTGCTCATCGTGGCCCCGAAGCTCGCAAACATCCGGTCCATCCTGCTGAAGTACGCTTCCCTCTTCGGCGTGGTGATCCTCGCCTCCCTGGTGATGCTCGCCATCCTGCCCCTGTTCCAGGCACCGCCGGACATGGCAGGCCCGCCCGCGTTCTCCCAGGACGGGACCGGAGGGGCTGGTGCAATAGAGACGTTATCTGCCGAGAAGGCTCCCCGGGCCGAACCTCTTGCTGCCGCACCAGCCGTTGCGCCGGTCCTGGCCTTCTTTGTCGGGGGGTGCCTGATCATCATCATCCTGCTCCTCGTCGATACCTACAAGTGGCAGAGGAGCCGGTCAGCGATGAGAGGAGAGGAGATTCTCCCGGAAGAGCCGGACGAAATGGTACCGGGGCCGGGCGGAAAAGAGGAGTGACCTGGCCCGGCCACTCATACGACGGCGCTGTTTTCAGGGTCCTTTTTTCTTTCGTGCAAAGATGACCAGGACGGCCATCGCCCCGGCGAGACCTGCCAAGGGGAATGGCAGCGAGGATGATCCTGTTGGCTCAGGCGATACCGGTTCTGTCTGTTCAGGGGTCGGTGACGATGCGGTCGGCTCCGGCGATCCTGCCACGCTGTACTTTATCTGCGTGATCAGGCCCTTCTGGTCATAGAAACTGACATAGTAATTCCCGGGCAGGGTTACACTCACTTTTTTTGAGAAGATACCATCATCCCTTCCGAGTTCTGTGGTAGTCTTGACGTACTGGTCAGGGAGGGAGAAGCCTTCCGGGCCGCTCACCTTCAGTGTCAGGGTGCCGACACCGAAACCCGGAACATAGCCCTCGATCAGGAGTGCTCCGGGGAGGGTCTGGTTCGAAGGAGCGGTCAGGAAGATCTCGTCCGAACGGTCCACGAGGTTGACGATAAGCGTGGTCGTGGACCCGGACCCGAGCTTCTCTGCATTCCTCTCAAAGAATTCGAGTTCCACCTTGTACTGTCCCGGAGACAGCGAGGTCGTCGCAAACGAGGCATCAAAGGACTTCGTCGTATCTACCATGATAACCCGCCGTCCTATCTCTTCAGGAGTGGAAAACTGGGTCTTATAGAGGATGACCTCGAACTGTGTCCCGACCGGGAAAGTGGTATTTCCGGTCACCAGCAGGGGTGCGCCGGCCTGCAGGTCGCGGGGGGCATCGATGACCACGATGTAGGCATGAGCTGCACCGCACAACAGGAGAAGTGCCGGGAGCAGGAAAAGAATGCGTCTCATAAGCTGATCCTTGGTCTGTGGCCGAATCGATAATTAGTTTCCGGGGGACCGTCAGACAAGGTCGATGAAGTTTGAGAGGATCGAGAGGCCGACGGACCCGCTCTTCTCGGGATGGAACTGGACACCAGTTACGTTCCCTCTGGTGACAGAAGAAGCATAGGGGATTATATAGTCGGTCTCGGTCAGCGTGTAGGGGCTACCACTCTCTGCAAAGTAGGAGTGCACAAAATAGACATAGGATCCCTCTGGTATTCCTTCCATGAGGGGGTGATCCGGCAGGGAAATGTGCAGGGAATTCCACCCCATGTGCGGGACCTTGTGCCCCGGGACCCGGGGAAATCTCCGGACAGTCCCGGGGATGACTCCGAGGCCGGCGTGGAGACCGTGTTCCTCGCTCCAGTCAAAGAGCATCTGCATCCCGAGGCAGATCCCGAGGACCGGAACCGATCGTGACGCATCGGTGATGGCCTTGCCCATGGCCGCCAGCTGTTCCATGCCGTCACGGAAGGCGCCGACCCCGGGGAGAACAATGCCCTCCGCAGACGTTATCTCAGGGATGTCAGAGGTTATGACCGGAGAGGCCCCGCACTTCTCGAGCCCCCGGGACACGCTCCGGAGGTTCCCGAGCCCGTAGTCAACGATGACGATCCGCTTCACACAACCAGCCTTTCACCGGTACACTATGCCGCCGGAATATTAAATACCCCGTAGAAAGGCCAGTGGGGGGGAGCCATTGGCCCGCGAGATGGATCAACAGACACGGCACCGTCGACAAACCTTGTTGTTATGGCTCCCGTTCCAAAATAAAATAACATGATTTATCATGAACGACCTTGCAATGATAATGTTATAAAAACCCGGTCGGAAAGGAATTGGTACCCTTCTCCCGGCGTTCTCAACTAACTCGATCATCTCGAGGGATCCGTGATACGCATGTCAGCCGAAGATTTGACACCAAAACCAAGAGAACAGGAGAAATCTCCGGTGATCTCGTTTCTGCTCACCTTCATACTCGTCTTTGTCCTCTACCTGATCCTCACGGCAGGAAGCGGGACGATAGGAGTCTGGTCATCTTCAGAGATCATCGCCGGTTTCATCCTGGCCCTCGCGGCAGCAGCAATAACAAAGAATTTCCTGTGCAGGGCGAATAACTACCGGATGGCCAATCCGGCCCGGTTCCTGTTGATTCCGGTCTATGTCATCGGCCCTTTTTTTATCGAGGTCATCAAGGCGAATCTCGATGTAGCCTACCGTGTCCTTACCATGAACATCCGGCCGGGAATCATCAGGATTTCATCGGGGCTCAAGTCCGACCTGGGGATCTTCATGCTGGCAAACTCCATCACCCTGACCCCGGGCACCATCACCGTTGACATCGATGAAAAGACCCACGACCTCTATATTCATAACATCAATGTCGGGGAAGGGGACGAGTTACGCCCGGTTATCGAGGACAGGGAGCTCTTCGCCCTGGCCAACCTGCCGGCATGGATCAGGAGGATCGCGGAATGATCGACAGCTGGACAATCGCTGTCGGGGCCCTCGTCGTCCTGATACTCCTCTGCATCATCAGGCTCGTCCTCGGACCAACGGCAGCGGACAGGACTGTCGCCGTTGATACGGTCAACACCCTGACCATCGCTGCCATGGTCATCCTCGGGCTGATCTACCAGGAGGTCATCTTCATTGACGTCGCCCTTGTGTATGCCCTCCTTTCCTTTGTCAGCACTCTCTATATCGCCAAGTACCTGGGAGGAGAGCTATGACCATCATCGAAGCCCTCACCCTCTTCTTCCTGGCGATTGGTATCATCTTCAATACCCTCGGGGTCATCGGGCTCCTTCGGTTCCCGGATCTCTATACGAGGATGCATGCCACCACCAAGGCCACCACCTTCGGCTCGGTGTTCACCACCCTCGCCGTCGTCCTGTACAGCATCGGCATGTTCGCCGGTACATCGGACTCACAGTTTATAGTCCTCGGGATCCATGCCGCCATCGTCGCCCTGGCCCTGGCTTTCACAAACGCCGTCAGTTCCCATGCCATTGCCCGAGCCGCTCACAGGAGCGGTGTGAAACCGGAGCAGGCTGTTGTCGACCGGCTCGAGGAGGCAGGGCTATGATCGAGCTTATCGGGCATGTCCTTGTCCTCATCGGGCTGGTCGTATCCGCGGTCCTGGTCTTCTGGTTCAAGGACCTGCTTGCAGCAGCCCTCGCGGCGGGCCTTTTCAGCTTCCTTATTTCACTCGAGTTCTACATCCTGCAGGCACCCGACGTTGCCATCTCCCAGGCCGCCATCGGGGCCGGGCTGACAACTGCCATTTTCATAATCGGGATACGGGCGACAGGGCGTTACGAGGAGGGTGGATCATGAGGCGCGAACTCTCGGTCCTCATCATGATCATCCTTGCCATCTTCCTGTTCATTATGGCGGCTGGATTCACCTTCGGCTCCCCGCTGGAGACGGATATGGATGATTACTTCATCATGAACGGCCAGGAGCAGATCGCGACCAACAACATCGTCACCACGATCGTCTTTGACTACCGTGGTTTCGATACGCTGGGAGAATCGACCGTGCTTTTTACGGCAGTCATCGGTGTTGCATTGATGTTTCGAATGATCGTCCGGGGTGACAGCGATGAGAATGAGTAAGATCGTCCGGTTCTGCGCCGACATGCTCTACCCTGCAATCGTCATATTCGGGCTCTATGTCATCATGCACGGGCATATCACTCCCGGAGGAGGCTTCCAGGGAGGAGCGGTAGTCGCCACCGCGGCCGCCCTAATCATCGTTGCCTACTCGTATGAAGAGATCCAGGGGATGCTCTCGAAGTTCCTGCTCCAGATCCAGGAATCCGCAGGGCTGGTCATGTTTGCCGGTGTGGCACTGATCGCTATAGGCCTCGGGACAACGTTCTTCTACAACTACCTGGCCAACAGCGGTCTCCTCTTCGGTATGTCTGTTCCCTTCGGGCCGAATCCCGGTGAACTGAATACGGGGGGGTTCCTGCCATTGATGAACATTGCCGTCGGCATCGAGGTATGGGGAGGGCTTGCCATCGTCATCCTCTACCTCCTCTCCGGGATACCGAAGGAGGGGACCTGAATGCTTTGGAACCTGCCCTATATCGTGGTCGTCCTCCTGGCTATCATAGGCCTGGCCACAATCCTCCTGAAGAGGAACCTGATCAAGATCTTCCTCGGTGTCAGCATCCTCACTTCGGCGGTCAACCTCTTCATCATCGTGCTCGGCTACCGCGAGAACAGCATCGCACCCATCTACACCTATGCACCATCGCTGAACATGGCTCTCCCCACACCGCAGGCCCTCTGCCTGACGTCCATCGTCATCGGTGTGGCCACATCGGCCCTTATGCTGTCGTTTGCCGTCATCATTCACCGCTATTACGGGACCGTGAACGTGGATGAGATCCGGGAGCTGAAAGAATGATAGCCGACGTCATTGTCAGCAACCTGCCGGCATTCCTGGTAGCAGTCCCTCTCCTCGCCGCCTTCCTGTGCCCCCTGGTAGGAAGAATCTCCCCCAACATCCGGGCAGCATGGGTCTTTGCAGCCATGGCCCTGACCGCCGCCATCGCCTACTGCCTGGCATATCTTGTCTATACAGGCGGAACGGTCATCTACGTCTTCGGAGCCACCGCAGCGGACCTCTCTATACCTCTGGATTCGGGCGGCATCCCGATCCGGATCATGTTTACCGTCGATCCCATGAGCGCCCTGATGGAGATCATCGCCGTGACGGTCGGTCTCGGGGTCATCATCTATTCCTTGTCGAGCGATGAGCGGAGGTCCGGCCTGGAAAACTACTACACAATCTTCCTGCTGCTGATCTCGGCGGTCCTCGGCATGGTATCCACCGGCGATATCTTCAACTTCTTCGTCTTCCTGGAGATATCCTCCCTCGCCACTGCCGGACTCGTGGCCTACCGGGTCGAGAAGGGACTGGCCGTTGAGGCCGGTCTCAAGTACCTGATGGTGAGCACCATTGCCGGGATCTTCTTCCTGTTTGCGATCGGCATCCTCTACGGGCAGTACAATGCCCTCAACATGGCGATCATCGCCGAGAGGATCCAGTGGACTCCTCTTGACAAGATTGCTCTCGTGCTGATCGTGGCCTCTCTGGCAGCGAAATGCGGGTCCGTGCCCATGCACTTCTGGACGCCCGACGCCTACATGATGGCCCCGGCAGCGGTCACCGCCATGCTGGTGGTCGCCAGCCAGGCCAGCCTGTACGGGCTGTTCCGGTTCGTCTTCACGGTCTACGGGGTCAGCCTCAACTACGTGACTATGGGGTGGGTGGTGATCATCCTCGGAATCCTCTCCATGGTCGTCGGTGTGACGATGGCCATCCCCCAGAAAGACATCAAGCGCCTTATGGCCTACCACGCTGTCTCCCAGACGGGGTACATGCTGCTCGGGGTCGGGGTCGGGCTGGCCGTGCTTGGTGACCAGTTCCTCCTGAACAGTTACGGCTACACTGCCATGGAAGGAGGGATCTTCCATATCATGAACCACGCACTCTACAAAGGGCTCCTCTTCCTGACGGCCGGTGCCATCATCTACCGGATAGGGACAGGTGACCTCAACCGGATGGGCGGCCTCGGCCACAAAATGAAGTTCACCATGGTCTTCTTCATCATCGGTGCCCTGGCCATTGCCGGGATACCACCCTTTAATGGTTTTGCGTCGAAATTCCTCATCTACGAGTCAGTGTACCAGTTCAATCCCATCCTCGCGGTCATTGCTATGGTGGTCAGCATCCTTACCCTGGCTTCTTTTGTCAAGGTCTTTCATGCGGTCTTCATGGGGCCGCCGCGGGAGGAGCATGCCCAGGTCCGGGAGGTACCCCTCCCCATGCTCGGAGCGATGGCGTTCCTGGCCATCCTGGTCATCGTATCGGGTCTCTTCCCGGGGATCTTTGTGACCAACCTCATCGAACCCGCGGTTCATGCCCTCACCGACCAGGCAGGGTATATGACTATCGTGCTGGGAGGTGGCTGAGATGGGCCTTCTCTCAAGCCTGTATACCGGGTCAGGCTACTGGAACCCCCTGGCCTGGGTTCTCGCCATG
>JAJRBS010000037.1 GCA_028679325.1 Methanoregulaceae archaeon
TCGAGGTCGATGTGAAGACAGACCTTCCTGAAGACGAGCTGCAAAGGATCATCGGAGACTACGATGCCCTCCTGGTCAGGAGCGGGACCGAGGTCACGGCACGGGTCATCGATGCCGGGGGCAGGCTCCGTTTTATAGGCCGTGCGGGAGCCGGGGTCGACAATATTAATATGGAAGCGGCCACCCGGAAGGGAATCATCGTGGCCAATGCCCCGGAGGGAAACACCCTTGCTGCAACCGAACACACCATGGCCATGATGCTCTCATTAGCCCGGAATATCCCGGAGGCCAATGCCTCCCTCAAGAGGAAAGAGTGGAAACGCTCGAAGTTCATGGGGGTGGAACTGAACGAAAAGACCCTCGGTATTGTCGGGCTCGGGAGGATCGGCCGGGAAGTGGCAAAGAGGGCCAATGTCCTCGGCATGCACTGCGTGGGTTACGACCCGTTCATCAGCCCGGACAAGGCATCCCAGATGGGAGTCGAGGCCCTTCCTCTTGATGAGCTCTTCCGGGTGGCGGACTTCATCACTGTCCATACCCCGCTCATCAAGGAGACCCACCATGTCATCAATGCCCGAAGCATCGCCACCATGAAGGACGGTGTCCGGATCATCAACTGTGCCCGTGGTGGTATTATTGATGAAAAAGACCTTTTCGATGCAGTGAAATCCGGAAAAGTCGCTGGTGCGGCGCTTGACGTCTTCGAGGAGGAACCGCCGCTCAGCTCTCCCCTGCTTGGTCTCGACAGGGTCATCACCACCCCGCACCTCGGTGCAAGTACGGTTGAAGCCCAGACCAACGTGGCGGTCTCCATTGCAAAGCAGTGCATAGCGGTGCTGAAGGGAGGCTCGGCCAGGTACACGGTGAATGCACCGATAATCCCCCCGGAATACGCCGATACCATCGAGCCCTTTGCCTACCTGGCCGAGAAGATGGCCCGCTTCCTGATCCAGATCACTCCGGGAAGGATCGAGAAGGTGGAGTTCGTATTCGGAGGGGATCTCTCTTCGATGGGCAAGGACACCCGGTTCATCACTCTCATGGCCCTGAAAGGGATCCTTGACCCCATCCTCCAGGTGCCGGTCAACATCGTGAACGCGGAGTTCATTGCCAAGGAAAGGGGGATCGGGGTCTCGGAGACAACCACCCCTGAGTCCGGTGGGTTCAAGAGCCTGGTCACCATCAGGGTCAAGACAGACAAAAAGGAGGAGACCATGAGCGGAACGGTCTTCTTCAGGGGACGTTCACGGATCGTGGCCATCGGAGGCTATACCATGGACATGATACCAGAGGGCTATGTCATCGTGTCGCGGCACCTGGACAGGCCCGGAGTCATCGGGAGGGCTTCCACAATCCTCGGAAAGATGAGTATCAACATCGCCGGTATGCAGGTGGGAAGGATCAGGCCCGGCGAGGAGGCGATCATGGTCCTGAACGTGGACAGCGAGGTTCCTCCCGAAGCAATGGACGAGATCCGGTCGATGCCAGGTATCTATACGGCGGTCTTTGCGAAGATCTCTGATAAACTCATCTAGACCGGATGAAATCGGAAATCAAAGAATTTTTTTTAGACCTTCAGACCGGGCTCCTGCCCTGCCCGACCTCGTTGTAATACTGTTCGAGACGGGAGGTAATCGCCTCCCAGTCGTTTGCCTGTGCCTTCAGACGGCAGTAACCGGAGTTCTCCCAGGCCGAAATCAGCATGACCTCCAACTTTTCTGCAAGATCCCGGGGATCCGGATCGCAGACTGCGCCGCATTTTTCGTCAATAAGCAACCCGATGGCATTCATGGGATCATTGCTGGTTACGACCGGTAATCCGCAGGCCATCGCCTCAAGGGCAGATATACCGAATCCTTCCCTCGTCGAGGGAATGACGAATACTCTCGATGCCTTCATCAGGGCTATGACTTCTTTTCCCTCCGAAAGTTTGCCGGTAAAAACAACGTTTTCGAGAAGACCGAGAAGAGCGGCCTTCTTCTCAAGGGATTGACGCTCCGGGCCATCCCCGATGATTCGGCACTGGATGTCAGGTCTTGTCTCTTTTATTATCTTCACGGCCTCGAGTATCAGGTCAACATGTTTCTCTTTGATGAGCCTGCCGGCAAAGATGATATCTGATGCCTGTTCCGAGGGTAGGGTTTCCTGGATCTCTTTTATGTTGATCCCATTCGGGATTAAACGAATGATCCTGTCCCCCCGGATAGTCTTCAGGCTTTTTTCCGGAAGTGGTGAGACCGCAACGGTGGGGATGGCTGCCCGTACGATCACGGCTTCGAGGGCTTTCCCCGCAGATCCGGTGAAACCCAGATACTCGTACCAGTAATCACCCCAGAACTCGTGCCAGGTGATGATAAGGGGAGATCGGCTGAAGTATCGGGACACTATTGCAGCAAGGGCCGAGGTGTACGGGAACTGCTGGCAGTCGATGACATCAAAACGTTCTCTGATAAGGGCAAAAAAAACCGAACCTCCGAAAAAAAGAGCAGGAAATATCGACCGTTTCCCGTTCCGGTACAGATGAAGGGGCCGGCAGATCCCATGAAGGGTCACGCCGTCCCGGGTGAGAGTCGCCTCACCCTCCCAAAACTTCATTCCATAGACGTGGACATCATGCCCCCGGCCGGCAAGTCTCCGGGACAGCTCATAGATCCGTCTTTCAACTCCGCCGGGAACGAAGGGGTAGACGGCATCATAGACGAAAGCGATGCGCATGGGTCAGGAATCAGAATATGTTTCATCATTCAGGCACATCATACTGATCAACACCGACCCGAAGACAATAAACAGTCCCAGGATGACCAGGGAGAGCGAAAGCACGGCGTTTGTGATCTGGTTCAGCGGGCCAAAACCGGACCCGACCCAGGAGTAAAGGATGTAGGCACCGACCAGTAACCCGGAAAAAATGAGAACCGCCCCCAAGATCAAAAATTTCTCAAGGGTGTGGTAGTTGAGAAGCACCCTGACGACGCCTTCTTTTTTCTCGTAACCATGCATCACGGAATAGACCTTGATAATGATGCCGAAGAAGAGGAGTTCAATACCCCCGGCAAGGAGCAGGCTCCCCAGGATGAACGAGTGAGTCCGGGCGCTTGGGTCGGGTGAAGAGGTATAAAACGCGGCCATGAGAAAAATCCCGAAGAGGGTACAGATAATCCCCGGTACAGCCAGGAACGGGATCGGCTTGAGGAGGAGAATAAATCGCAGGTGTCGCCAGCCGTCCGTGAAACTGGCGAGTTTGGAGGGGCTGCTCCGCGGGTAGTATGTTATGGGGACCTCGGAGACGACAAGCCCTTCCTTTGACGCCTTGATGAGCATCTCGGATGCAATCTCCATCCCACAGCTCCGTAACTGGAGTTTTTCGAGGTCATCTGCCCGGATTGCCCGAAAACCGGAATGTGCATCAGAATAATGTGTATGGAATATGATGTTCAGGGAATGAGTCAGGAGAGGATTTCCTACGTACCTGTGGAGAGGCTTCATGGCCCCGTCCAGTATCTTTCCTTTAAAGCGGGATCCCACCACCAGGTCGGCACCCTTCTCTAATCCCTGGAGGAGGAGGGGAATCTCGAGAAAGTCGTAGGTGTTGTCCGCATCACCCATAATGATGTATTTGCCCCTGGCATGCCCGAAGGCCTCGCGGTATGCGCATCCGTACCCGGGGGACTTTGGATGAATGACTGTTACAGCATACGATCGCGCAATCTCGGGAGTCTTATCGGTAGATGAATCAGATACAATTATTTCACCGGCAATTCCCATATCCTGAAAAACAGTCTGGATCTTGCTGATACAGATACCGATGGTATTCTCTTCATTTAACGCCGGCAGGATAACGGTGACA
>JAJRBS010000210.1 GCA_028679325.1 Methanoregulaceae archaeon
CAGGGTATCGAGTACTCCATCAGCACCCTGGTATTGAATGCAGGGAGCGGCATCCCTCCCGATGCCCGTAACATCGGGGGTGCCGTGCTCGGTGCATACTTCGGCCTGACTGAGACGGAGATCCAGCAGATTGAGAGACACAAGGTCGCCATCCTCCATCACGGGAACGTGCGTTCGCACGTTGTGCACAAAGTGAGGTTCATCCTCGAGCACTGTGATGTGAAGGCGGTTGTTGTATCGCAGGCTCCTGTCGACTTTGAGGATTTTGCAAAGGAAGGTGTGAAAACCGCCCTGGTGATGCCTCCTCCCGAAAAGGTGAAGACCAAGGGGACGGTCATGGCCATCGTAAGCGGGGTGACCCGCGGCCAGACCCCCAGCCGGGAAAAGATGGCGGAAGTCATTCATGCGGTCATGAGGTTGATAAAAACTTAGGAGTGATATAAAAATGGCTTACAAACCCCAGTACGGGCCCGGAAGCTCAACTGTTGCCGAGAACCGGCGCAAGCAGATGGACCCGAGCAAGAAGCTTGAGAAGCTCCGCGACATTTCGGATGAGGACGTTGTCCTGCTGATGGGCCACCGGGCACCCGGTGCAGCATACCCGACAATGCACCCCCCGCTCGCAGAGCAGCAGGAACCCGACTGCCCGATCAGGAAGATCGTTGTTCCACTCGACGGCGCAAAGGCCGGGGACCGCATCCGCTTCATCCAGTTCGCGGACTCTATGTACAACGCCCCGTGCCACCCCTACCAGCGGTCCTATGTCGAGGCCTACCGCTACCGCGGCTGCGACCCGGGAACCCTGTCCGGCCGTCAGATCATCGAGTGCCGTGAGCGTGATCTCGAGAAGATCGCCAAGGAGCTCGTCGGTACCGAACTCTTCGACCCGGCACGAACCGGAATCCGTGGGTCCACCGTGCACGGACACTCCCTCCGTCTTGCTGAAGACGGGATGATGTTCGACATGATGCAGCGGTGCATCCTTGACAAGAAGGCCGGCATGGTCAAGTACGTCAAGAACCAGAACAGCGAGCCCCTGGACAAGGAAGTCAAGGTCGGAAAGCCCATGGACGAGAAGTGGCTCAAGGCGCACACGACCATCTTCCACTCACTTGTCGGGACCCCGTTCCGCTCTGACCAGGAGTACATCGAATACGTCCAGCGTATCCACTCGCTGAGGACCAAGTACGGCAATATGCCGATGGAGTGATTGACATGGCAAAGAAGATCGAGAGAACCCAGAAGCTCTTCCTGAAGGCCCTCAAAGAGAAATTCGCCGAGGACCCGCAGAGCACCAACACCGTTTTCGCCCGTATTGGTCTGAAGCAGTCTCCCCGCAAGATGGAGTTCATCAAGGAAGGGAATGCGGCTGCACTGGCCCGTGGCATCTCCATGTACGACCCGGTCCGCTGCCACATCGGCGGTATCCCGCTCGGTCAGCGCCAGCTGATGACCTACGAGGTCTCTGGCACTGGCGTCTTCGTGGAGGGCGATGACCTGCACTTCGTCAACAATGCTGCCATGCAGCAGATGTGGGACGACATCCGCAGGACCATCATCGTCAACATGGACCTTGCCCACCAGACCCTTCAGAAGCGTCTGGGCAAGGAAGTCACCCCGGAGACCATCAACGAGTTCCTCCACGTGCTGAACCACGCCATGCCCGGCGCAGCCGTGGTCCAGGAGCACATGGTCGAGACCCACCCCTCGCTGGTGGACGACTGTTACGTGAAGGTCTTTACCGGTGACGACGAGCTGGCCGACGACCTCGAGCCCCAGTTCGTTATCCCCATCGAGAAGCTCTTCCCGGCCAAGCAGGCAGCCCAGCTGAAGGCTGCAGTCGGCAAGTCCCTCTGGCAGGCCATCCACATCCCGACCATCGTCTCGAGGACCTGTGATGGTGGAACCACCTCCCGCTGGTCAGCCATGCAGCTCGGCATGTCCTTCATCGGCGCCTACCACATGTGCGCCGGAGAAGCCGCGACCGCCGACCTGGCATTCGCCGCCAAGCACGCCGGAGTCATCCAGATGGCAGAGATCCTGCCTGCCCGCCGTGCCCGTGGCCCGAACGAGCCCGGAGGCATCAAGTTCGGACACTTCGCCGACATGATCCAGGCAGACCGCAAGTACCCGCACGACCCGGCAAAGGCAACGCTGGAAGTTGTGGCGTCGGGTGCCATGCTGTTCGACCAGATCTGGCTCGGTTCCTACATGTCAGGAGGTGTCGGTTTCACCCAGTATGCGACCGCCGCCTACACCGACAACATCCTCGATGACTATACCTATTACGGTATGGATTACATCAAGGACAAGTTCAAGGTGGACTGGAAGAACCCCGGCGAGAAGGACAAGATCAAGGCCACCCAGGACAACATCAACGACATCGCCACCGAGGTCACCCTCTATGGTATGGAGCAGTACGAGCAGTTCCCGACTGCACTCGAGACCCACTTCGGTGGTTCCCAGAGGGCATCAGTACTGGCTGCCGCCGCTGGTATCAGCACGGCCGTCGCTACCGGGAACTCCAACGCCGGCCTGAACGGCTGGTACCTGTCCATGCTCCTCCACAAGGAAGGATGGTCACGTCTCGGATTCTACGGTTACGACCTGCAGGACCAGTGCGGTTCCGCAAACACCGAGTCGTTCCGTGCAGACGAGGGCGCTGTCGGAGAGCTCCGTGGGGCCAACTACCCGAACTATGCGATGAACGTCGGACACCAGGGAGAGTACGCCGCCATCGCCGGTGCGTCCCACTACTCACGAGGAGATGCCTGGTCACTCAACCCGCTGATCAAGATCACCTTCGCCGACCCCTCGCTCAAGTTCGACTTCGCCGAACCCCGGCGCGAGTTCGCCAAGGGTGCGATCCGCGAGTACATGCCCGCCGGAGAGCGTGCACTGATCATACCCGCCCGGTAAGGTCAGAACCTCACTTTCTTTTTTTTCGACATCCTGCTCGGATCCAGATAATTCCCTCTAACTGTTCCCCTTCTACGACGGGATATGACAGATTGAAAACCTATAACCGTCTTCAAAGGCAAGTGACTGAATGGAATGAAGAATCCCTTCCATGTGATGCTCATCCCAACCCTGAACTGTCCTGCCCGGTGCAGCTACTGCTGGAGCTCTGAGCATGGTTCACCGGTGATGAATGTTGATACCGTGAGGGAAGTTGTGACATGGCTGAGGGATTTTGGAGAGGACAGGGTGACCTTCACCTTCCACGGCGGCGAGCCTCTCCTTGCCGGGCCGGATTTTTACCGTGAAGCCCTGCCCCTTCTTTCCGGTGAATTGAGCCATATGAAACCGGATTTCGCCATGCAGACCAATCTCTGGCTCATGACACCGGAACTGGCAGAGATCCTTGCGGAGTATCATGTTCCGCTCGGGTCAAGCATCGACGGCCCGGAAATGTTAAACGATTCCCAGCGTGGAAATGGGTATTTTCGAAAGACAATGAAGGGGCATGATGTTGCCAGGTCCGGGGGAGTGAGGGTGAGTTTCATCTGTACCTTTACGGCGTCATCTGCCAGTCAGAAGACGGAGATCGTCAGGTTCTTCCGTGACCGGGGCTTTGTCATGAAACTCCACCCCGCACTCCCGTCACTCAGGAATGCCAACCCCGAACCCTGGGTGCTCTCTCCTGAAGATTATGGAGAACTCCTGGTATTCCTTCTCGACCATGCCCTGGAACATCCGGGCGATCCCGAGATTATGAACATAACAGACCTCCTCAAGTGCGTTTTCACCCGGCGGGGAACAGTATGTACTTTCGCTGACTGTGTCGGGAGCACCTTCGCCATTGGGCCGGATGGGAGCATCTACCCGTGCTACCGGTTTGTTGGTATGCCGGAATGGGTCATGGGATCAGTGAACGATCATCCCGACCGTACATCCCTCATGGGGTCCGAAGCTGGACGGCGAATATCCGGGTTTCGGGAAATTGTTGACAAGGCATGCAAAGAATGCCGGCATCTCCGTTATTGCCGGGGAGGGTGTCCCTATAATGCTCTTGTACCATCCGAAGGTGAGATGACTGGCATAGATCCTTACTGCACTGCATATCGGCGGATATTCGACGAGATTTCCGACCGGCTCAATCGTGAGATGGAAGAGAACAGCGCGATCGATATAATGCCCTTCCCTGGGCAGAAAGGAAAGGGACAGAAGCCGGCGATCATGAGCCTGATGCGACGGATGATTTAAATTCAAACAAGAGAAATTCCACTTAAGAACCGAAATCCCCCATGCGAAAATCTTTGGGCCTTTCATGAGGACAACCTGATCAGAACCTCACAGAGAAAATTCGATGTCATGGGATATGATCAAGAAATCTCATCCATCCCCGGGCAGGCATACTTCTTAGGGATCCAGATGTCGGCCAGCATGATCTCGTATTAATATCACGCATTAAAGGGTGCTTGCCTTTTACACAATTTCATTTTCCTTAACTAAAATTGAGACGAGTGAATTCTTTGGAAAAAGCCAGAAAAGGGCATTAAAACCCGAAAAACCGGTTTAATAACAAAAATTTCGAAACATTTAACTCATTACCGGAGCAACTGTTTCCTGAACCACAAAGGGTATGTACTCGTTGTGAGTGGCAATGCATGATGAACACTCTCGTGCACTCTTCAGCACGCAGGGAGGAGGCTAAATGGTTGAAAGTATTGTATTTGGCATTGGAATAACTGCATTGGCAGGGGCTCTTGCCACAGTGGCCGGTGCTGCTGAGAACGTTGAATCTGATATCGGCTCACAGGGTGATCCGAACTCTCAGGTTCAGCTCGCTCCGCAGATGGGATACATTCACCGGATCTTTAATAAGGCAGTAGCCGGTGAACCACCGGCATACGGCCTGTGGATCGCCCTTGGCGCAGGACTCGCCTGGGCTTTCCTGGCAATGCAGATAAACCCGATACTTGCTCTTGTTCTCGGAAGTTCCCTCGCCGTCTTCGTCCAGGGCGTGTACGCTACCACAGCGTACCTGGGAAGAACTGCAAGTCTCGCTAAATTCGGACAGCCGGTCTATGTCGACATCCTGAAGTCGATGACAACGGTGACCATGGCTCACGCATTCGTGGCCATCTTCACCACAGTGACCATGTGTTACCTGATCAACGCCGCTCTCGGCCACCCGTTCCCGCTGCCGCTTCTCGGCATCGTGTGGGGTATCGCTCTCGGGGCAGCAGGATCGGCCACAGGGAATCCGTTCTACGGAAAGGAACGCCAGTACCAGAATCAGAAATATGGTGCCGGTGTCCCGATCGCTGCTTCAGGGAACATCGTTCGCTTTGCCGAGGCCGGTGAAAGGAATTCTCTTGATAACGGTTGGTTCTCAGCACGTCTGGGCGGACCGGCATCGGGAGTCTGTTTCGGCTTGATCGTGTTTCTTGAGCTCTGGCGTACCGTCCTCTTCGAGGAGGTCGGCTCGGGGTGGGGCGCGATCGTCATGGGCATAATCATCATCCTGGTCTTCATGGTCATCGACAGGTACATTGAGGTCTGGGCCAGGAAGAACTACGGTCCGTTTGTAAAGCCAGAGGAGACGTCTTCATGAGCGCAGTTGCAGCTAAACCAACCGCCGGAGGAGCCATGGACGTCACCGCAACGATCATCGGAATAATCATTCTCCTGGTCGTTATTGCGCTCACGTATTTCCTGGTAGGACCTGGACTAGCCTTTATGGCCCTCATCGGCATCATAGTCGGCGGAATTCTTGTAGCCTTTGGCGTACACTTTGTTCCTGTCGGAGGAGCACCTGCTGCGATGGGCCAGGCCCCGGGTATCGCTACGGGCGTTGCAATGCTCGCTGCCGGTGCAGGACTGGCCGGCCTGTTCGGAGGAGCATGGGCGGCACAAACAACTGACAATCTCCTGGTCATCGTAGTCACGGGAGCAGTTGGCGGGGGCCTTATGATGGCTATCACCTGCATGTTTGTGACGTTCATCTATGTCTTTGGCATGGGAATCCCCAATGCATCAGGCAAGGTCGCAAAAGACCCGATTACCGGTGACACGCAGACCGAGTACAAGTCCCAGGGAACCGAGGGGCACGGACTTCCGTTCATCTCCTACGTTGGGGGTGTCATCGGGGGTCTCTTCGGGGGCGCCGGTGGAACCCTCATCTACATCATGCTCCTGAACCTCTACAACGAGGAGCTCCCGGGTATGATGAATGCCCTTCCCGCACAAGTGCTGCCGATCGCCGTAACCCTTGCCGGGATGTTTGCCATCGGTATGTTCCTTGTGAACGCCGTCCTGGCCGCTTATAACATCACCGGGACTATCGAAGGTCCGCACGACCCTAAGTTCAAGCGGTTTCCGCGAGCAATCGTCGCTTCCGCAGTTGCTTCAGCTGTCTGTGGAATCGTGGCAATCATGATTGTGGCCGTGTGAGGTGCGAAAAATGACGGTAAAAGTTGAAAAAATCGAGGGTGGAATCCCCCACAATACCATCATGGTGGCTGGTCTCATTGCCTCCGTGATCCTGATCTACCTCACCTATGCCAATGTGCTAACCGGCACCGCCTACTTCTCATTCTTCGGCGGTCTGGCTACCGTTGCCGCCCTTGTATGGGGGAGCCACGCTATCAAGCACCTGTGCAGCTATGGTATCGGAACCGGTGTACCATCGGCCGGAATGATCGCCTTCGGCTCCGGTGTGATAGCCATGCTCTTTGCAACGAAATATGGGGTGGCAGCACCGATAGTAGCTGTCATCGTCGCTGCCATCCTGGGAGCAATTTTCGGCTATCTGGCCAATAACGTCTTATCCATGAGGATTCCGGTCATGATCATCTCCCTCATCGAGCTGTCTGTTATTGGGGCATTAACCCTGATGGGCTACGCAGCCATGATGACCGGATCCTTTAATCTGACCGCACTGACCACCGGGAGTATAGCCATTCTCGGAATGTCGCTCCCCAGTTACTATGTCTCCTTCATCGGAGGAGCACTCATAGCAACGGTCTTCATGCTCGGAGCCATCGCAATCCAGCATCCATTCAACGCCTGCCTTGGACCAAACTGGACCCAGGACCGGATGCTCACTCTCGCAGCAGAATGCGGTTTTCTCTCCATGATTGTGGCAGCGATCATGTCCATGGCTCTTATCCCCATGGGTGCGGCGTTGATATCCCTTTTCGTGGCCGTCATCGGGTGGTATTATACCTACGCGAAGTACATCGAACTTTCCCGGCGGGACGCCGCCGCATGGCTTGATTCTAAGCCAATTCCCGATGTGGAGGGACAGTAGATGTACATTCAGGTTCTTCCCGAATTCGGTCTGGTTGCCGATCCCATGATCGGGGTCATTACCACTGCAGGAGAGTCACTCGCGCCTGTCATCGAGAAAGTGGCAGAACTCGAGGCCATTGCAGACGACGTCGTCAATATGCTTTCCGGAAAAGGCAACTTCCTTGCCTCGTTCCCCGGAAGAGACCGCAATCTGCCAGTGGCCGGGGGGATGACCGCGTTCTGGTACGGGCTGGCCGTCGGGCTCTTCATCGCAGGAATATATGTGTTCCATCTGATTTGAGGTGAGAGAAATGGCAGACAAGAAATCACCAGCCAGCGGGTGGCCGATCGTCCAGGGTGACTTCCACTCGGGAGATGCCAACAGCCCGGTGGCCGTCATGACCTGCGGTTCCCACCTCGATGAGAAGGGGATCTGCGAGAAAGGCGCCGCGATCGCCGGGTCCTGCAAGACCGAAAACCTTGGTCTTGAGAAGGTCATCGCTAACATCATCTCCAACCCCAACATCCGTTTCCTCCTGCTCTGCGGGACCGAGGTGAAGGGTCACCTCGCCGGGCAGACCATGGTCGCCCTCCATAAAAACGGAGTGAAAGACGGGAGAGTCGTCGGGGCAGAGGGTGCTATTCCGTTCATCGAGAACCTTTCCGGTGACGCTATCAAGCGATTCCAGGAACAGGTCGAACTCGTCAACATCATGGAGGCAGAGGATCTCGGTGCTATCGGGAACAAGCTCGGCGAGCTCAAGGGCCGCGATCCCGGCGCATTCGCCGCCGACCCCATGATCATCGAGGTCAAGGAGGCCACCGGTGCCGAAGAGGCGGGCGGGGAAGTTCAGCCGATGTCCGGTGAACTGGCCCTGATTCACGCGAGAATGAAAGTGATCGAGAGAATGGTCACGGACATCGGGTACCGCGACAAATTCGCGGCCGGGGTCTATTCAGGCAAGGTTGAAGGGATCATGATCGGCCTGATCGTGTCATTTGCGCTTCTCGGTTTCGTGCTGATGGGGTGAG
>JAJRBS010000127.1 GCA_028679325.1 Methanoregulaceae archaeon
TTCATCATCAACGCCCATTACTGGCACATGGGAGTACCGTTCGTCCAGGTGGAAGTAAACCGCGGGCTCTACGAGACGGGTTCCGGGCCCGGTGACTCTGTCGTTGACAAAGATCGCGCCAAAAAGACCCGGGATCTCATCTGGCAGGCCTTCGCGGCGTTCTGGGACGGGTACGAAGGAAAGATCAGCTGATTATCGAAGGGTTGTCTGCCCCTTCCTCCCGCAGCCGCTGGTATCCGGCATAGTTCTTCGCGACCCGGGCCGCCGAGGAGTTGGCATAACAGTACCGGCACAGGTGCATGCAGGTGCTATAGCGCCCGATATCTTTTGACGGTACACAGCCGCAGGTCTTCCGCTGGCCCGGGTCTTTCGGACTCCTTCCGCCTGGGCCGGAAGAGAGGAAATCCTGTAAGACAGTATCTTCCGGAAATTCACGGGCCAGGATACCGGCAGAGATGCAGCCCGCCTTCCCTATACCAAAGCAGGAGAAGTCCCTTCCTTCGCCGCAGGCTTCCAGGTCGAGACCCCAGTCCTCGTTCAGCTCCGTGATCCTCCGGGCGATGACCGTCTCCTCGGCAACCGATGGCTCCCGGACTTCTTCGGCCCCACAGGCTACAAGGTTCCGCCGGACACGCGGGTACCTCTCGAGCTCGATGAAACTAAAGACCAGCCGGGAGGCATTGCCGGAAAGGAGATCCCCGATCTCTCCCATCCTCTCCATCACCCTCTCCACGGTGAGCGTATCCGAGAGGAGGACCGGGTCGAACCGCCATGTCAGCCTTCCCCTTCCCACGATCTTCGAGACCTCGCAAAAGGCCTCTACCCTGTCGGCAAGAGAAGGAAGCCCCGGTTCCAGCCCTTCGTCGGCGTAATCGTTAACGGTGAAGAGTACTTGTACCTGGCGTCCCTCCCGGATCAGGTCACGGAGGACCGGGAGGAAAGGACGGGGATTCTTTGTCCAGAAGACGAAGACCCGGGCCCGGGCGAAGGAGACGTGCTGGGCAGCCCCGCTGAAGGGATTGATCCAGGTCGCATAGCCCCGGAGGAGCCGCTCTGAAAACCAGTCACCGTAGAAGGCCGGGATGTCGGTCGAGCGGCTGGCCGATATGATGAGCGGGGCAATTGCTTCAAGGGCCGCAGGGCTGTCCCTGTCCACGACCTCTCCTGATAGAGGGTCGATCCTCACCCTTTCCCAGCCCTTCCATCTCGGCACCGGTTCCCGCTCTCCCTGCTTCTTTCCCTGTTCGCGCCCTGCCCCGCCCTGTATTCTTTGCTTCCAGCACAGAACAGACCGGTTAGCTTAATCCAACGTGAGACCTATAGGAAAATAAGACTGGCAGATCAGGCCTGAGGCAGGAAAAAATGGGCATCCGGTTCTTCCGCGGCGAACGGACTCGGTTCGAGCATGAATACCGGCAGCTCGAAGAGATCGTTACACTCCTGAAGAAGGAGTTCCAGGAAGAACCGGTCTATATGCTCAGCGGTGTGCTGGTGGCCAACGGCGAGATCGACTGCGTCCTGCTCACGAGGAACGGACCTCTCATCCTCGAACTGAAAGCCTATTCGGGCGAGGTCCGCGGGCTTGAGAACGGGAACTGGGAAGTGACCACGAAGGAAGGGCCTATACCCCTGCCAAACCTCTTCTTCAGTGCACGAAACAAGAGGCAGGACTTCATCGACCGGCTCATCCCGATCTACAAGAAAGACCTCCCCCACGTCCCTGAGAACAACCTCCGGAAGATGAGCTCCTGGATCTACTTCTCCCGCGACAGCAGTTACCCGGAAGGGCAGATCGATCTCCGGAGGGTAAAATGGTTCCGGGTGGTGACCGCAGAGACCCTGCTCGAGACCATGCGTTTCCTGGATACAGGCTACACCCTCCGTATCCAGGACATGGAGGCCATCGTCCAGGGGCTCCACCTCCAGGAATATGAGTTCTCGAGCGATCGGCCGTTGTCGCCGTCACCGGCCCCGGCACGGGAGGGGTTCCGGCCCGGGAAGGGGCTCGTAGCCCTGCTGGTCATCCTGGCCATCATAGCCGGCATCTACCTCGCGGTGCTACTGGTCCCCGGTGCAGGGCTGGCCGTCTCTTCGGCGGTCCAGGGAATCCTGATCCTTATCAGCGGGATCGTACAGGACGGCGAACGGGGGCTGATGAGATCCGGGAGCAGTGCCGAAGACTCCCAGGGGGCCATCATCTACCTGAACCGGGCCAGGATCTCGGGCGGAGCCTCCCCTCTTCTCTTCGACGAACGGGCATACGGGCTGGCTCTGGCACGGGCAGAGGATATGGACCGGAGCAACTATCTTGACTATGAAAACCCGGTCACCGGGAGCTCGGCTGCAGGGTTGAAGGAGATGTACGGTATCAACGCCAACGATACAGTGCTCGAAAGCCTGTACGGGCAGTGGAACGGGTACGCTTTCGGCACAGAAAGGCTGGCCATCGATGCCTGGACATCGGACGCCGGCAACAGGGAGAGGGTGTTCTTGGACTACGATGGGGCGGCAGTGGCCTGTTCAGGAGGGTACTGCTCGTTCATCGGGATCATCCATGCAGAGGTACCGGAAAAGTCACCTCTCCCAACACCGATCACCGCTCCCCAGGGGAACGGTACGGCTCAGGCTTCCTGAAACGACCCGTTCAGGGCGGTCAGGACCCGGACCCGGGTGAGAGATTCACGAACCAGGCCATCCATATCCAGTTCTTTCTCACAGCCGACGACGTCTTCAACAACCGCAGCTGTCGCCGGGGCCAGGGGGACGGCACGGCAGCCGAGATCACCAGGTGTCTTCTCGAAGGTGCCGATCTTCCGGGCCAGGAGAACCGTCTCGTTCTTGTCAAAAGCGATGAGGGGCCGGAGGACGGGGACGGTCGCAGCCCCGGAGATGACGGTCATGTTGGCGAGGGTCTGGGAGGCCACCTGCCCGAGGCTGTCTCCGGTCACGAGTGCCCTGTCATTTCGGGAGAGAGCCACCCGGCTCCCTGCATGCAGCATGAACCTCTTGCAGAGCACACACCGGAGCCGGGGGTTGATCCCGGTGGTGAGGGACTCATAGAAAGGCTCCGCATCCACCACCAGCATCTCCAGGGGCTGGCCTGCCGTCCACGATGAGAGGATGGCATGGTGGTTTTTTGTGGTGGCAAGGACATCTGCCCCTCCGAATCGGCCGGCATCGATGTGGAGTGTGGCTATCCCGCAGCCCCGCTTCATCATCAGCCAGGTAGCCACCGGCGAGTCGATTCCGGGCGAGAGGAGGGAGAGGACGTTCCCCTGGGTCCCGAGGGGGAGGCCGCCGGGTGCCGGGAGGTGGGTGTCATAAATGAGCGTGCCAAATTCACGCATCTCGATGAAGATCTCATAATCAGGGTGGTCGAGGTCGACCCCCGCATCCGGATATTCCCGGCGGAGGGCTGCACCAATATGAGCAGCTAATTCCTGGCTCGTGATGCCCGGGACACCCTGCCGGCGGGCCCGGACAGCGAAGCTGGTCCCGGCAGAAAGACGGGTCTTCGCCATCCTCACTGCCTCTCCCTCTATCTCTGGTAAGGTGTTGCTGGTGAGAACGCAGACTGCGACATCGACGATTCCGAAGATCCTGCTGGCCAGAACAGCAATCCTTTCCGGTTCGTCACCATGGATGAGGAGCCGGCCACGGTGGAGTTCGAAGCGAAACGCAAGGTTCTCCGACTCCAGGGCCTTGCCCGTGTTCCGGAGCAGGGCCCGGATGAACTGCTGCATGACCGGGCCACTCTTTAAGAAGAGCTCCCCGTACCTGACCATCACCACCGCCATGTCGTTACAACCGCAAGTTGTACCATGTGTGGGTCGTGGTCTCTCAAAAAAGCGCCGGAGGCTCGCTGTTCGAAGAGCGACAGGGCTTTCTTCCCTGGACTTCCTAATGTCTTCGAAGACTGTCACAACTTGTGGAATATGAAAAAATACAGCAAAGAGGACCAGAGACTGCTGGCCATCTGGGCCGCAGACTGTGCCGAGCGGGTGATTCCGTATTTTCTCCGGGCATTTCCAGACGATGAGAGACCCTGCAGGGCCATCGAAACATGCAGGACTTATGTCCGCACCGGCGTGTTCAGCATGGCAGGGATACGGGGAGCTTCTCTTGCCGCCCATGCCGCTGCCCGCATGGCGAAAGAAAACGACGCGGCCTGTTTTGCAGCCCGTGCGGCAGGGCAGGCGGTGGCGACGGCACATGTCCCCCAGCATGCTCTCGGCAGTGCGTATTATGCCCTGAAAGCCGTCGATGCAGCTGACCCTGCGAATGCCGTCGAGAGAATCGCCGAAGAGCGTGAATGGCAGTTACGGCGTCTTCCGGACCATTTGAGAGAGGAT
>JAJRBS010000156.1 GCA_028679325.1 Methanoregulaceae archaeon
AACAGATGGCAGAACTGGCGTTGACATACCAATGTCCCGTCGCAGTTTTTGCTCCCCACGACCTCTCGGCACTGCGATCCCTTGTAAAAACCCTGCTCGAGTACGGGATAGTCGACCTCGTGCTCGATCCCGGGACCTCAGTGGAAAACGGGCTGGCGGAGACCGTCCACAACTATACCACGATCCGGACAGAGGCATGCCGCAATGCCGATGATCTGTTTGGATTTCCTCTGCTTGGAGTGCCCATGACTGTCTGGAACGGGGGTGAGATATCGGAAGAGGTTTTGAAATGGCGGGAGGCAGTCACGGCATCAATGCTCATGACCCGGTATGCGGATCTGCTGATCATGCACAGCCTTGACGGCGGGGTCCTCCTGCCCCAGCTCATCTGGCGGTTTAATATCTATACCGATCCGAGAAAGCCCGTCTCCGTCGAAGCAGGAATACGGGAATATGGAAAACCCGGCCGGGATTCTCCGGTCCTGGTAACATCCAATTATGCGCTGACCTTTTTCACGGTCGAATCCGATATTAAGGCCGCAAACCTTGATTGCTACCTCGTGGTCATTGATACAGGGGGCCTCTCTGTCGAGAGTGCGGTTGCAGGCCGGAACCTGACCCCGGATTCGATAGCTTCGGCGTTGAAAGAATTTAACGTCGCTTCACTTGTCAGTCACACCACCCTGATCATTCCGGGCCTTGCGGCAAGGATCAGCGGGGATACCGAGGAAGCGACAGGATGGAACGTGCTTGTCGGCCCAAAGGATTCATCTGGTGTCCCCTCATACATCAGAGATCGCTGGCCGGCACCCTCCAAAAAATGAGAGGCGTCGGAATTGATACGTAGCCGGAGGCGGCCGGATAATGGGTGAGTGGGGATGATCCTGGAGACGGAGTAGCGGATGGAATCGGATGAATCAGTGAGGGTTATCTTCCATCCCCTCAACAAAGTCGTCAGCGTTCCTAAAAATTCATCAGTACTCGATGCCATCAGGAAAGCAGATATCCTGTTTGAGAGTATCTGCGGCGGAAAAGGGGAGTGCAGAAAATGCAGGGTGATCTACGTCCGCGGCGACTGCACCGCGGGCCTTCCTGAGAGCACCCGGGGTCTTTCCGTGGATGAGATCCAGGAGAATTTCTGTCTTGCCTGCCAGACCTATCTCTCCGGCGATTGCGAATTTGTCATCCCGGTTGAGAGCAGGATCGATGCGCCCAAGATCCTTCCCGGTATCTGCAGTGATGAGACTCCGGTTGCCCCTTCGGTCAAGAAATACCGGACGAGGTGTGAGCCTGCAGTACCACAGTTAGCCGGGAGTCACCGTTCCCTGCGTCTGGACGGTTATATGGGAAAACGTCCGCACATGACCCCTGGTCAGCACCAGCGCCTCGTCTCGGCCACCAGCCCATACACAGTCACCGTCTCATGTTCCACAGGGTACCCTGAAGTAATAGCGATCGAATCCGGCGATACCACCGGCGCGACTTATGGCCTGGCAGTTGACCTCGGGACGACAACAGTGGTCGGCATGCTGTTCAATCTTGCGGGTATGCAATTCTGTGCACAGGCATCGAACCTGAACCGCCAGATCACTTACGGGGAGGAACTGGTCACGCGGATGGCGTTTGCCCGTGAAAGGGGCGGGCTTGAAAAACTGCAGCTGGCTGCGGTTGAAAGTATCAACTCCGTTATCAGAAAGCTGGCCGAATCAAACAGAATCGAAAGAACGGAGATCCACGAGATCTGTCTTGCAGGAAATACAGTCATGCACTACTTATTCTCCGGACGAGATCCACGGGCCCTCGAGCTGGCCGATGCAGCAGTAAACAAGAAACCCCTGGTGAAAAAAGCCCATGATCTTGGGCTGCAGGTAAATCCTGAAGCATATGTCTACTGCCTTCCCAACGTGAGCAGGTATGTCGGCGGGGATGCCGTGGGGGATGTTCTTGTCAGCGGTATGCACCGGTCAGAGGAACTCTCGCTCCTGGTCGATCTCGGGACAAATGGTGAGATGATCATCGGTAATGCCGACTGGCTTGCATCGGTCTCCTGCGCATCGGGCCCGGCATTTGAAGGGGCCGGTATTACGAGCGGGATGCGGGCGATGCGGGGGGCGATTGAGCATATCACTATTGATCCGGAGACGGGAGCGGCAGCATGGACGACCATCGGCGGCCAGCGCCCCCGCGGGATCTGCGGGTCCGGTATTATCGATGCCGCAGCAGGGATGGCGGCTGCAGGAATCCTGGATTTTACCGGGAGACTTGTGGAGGGAAAACCCGGTGTCGTAGAGGGCGAGAATGGTCTTACTTACGTGCTGGTACCAAAGAACCAGTCTGAAACCGGTCGGGACATCGTCCTCACGTCGCAGGACATGGTGTACCTCATGGATTCAAAAGCCGCAGCCTGCGGTGCAATCGGCGTCCTTTTAAAAAAATACCGTATCCGGCCTGAGGATATCCGGCATGTCTACCTTGCCGGAGCGTTTGGTGCCTACACTGACCTTGGCAGCATCACCCGGTTCGGTATTATTCCCCGTTTTATCAATGCAGAATTTCATCCCATCGGGAACGGCTCTCTCGCTGGTGCAGCAGCAACACTCCTGTCGGAAGGGAAGAGAAAGGAAGCAGAAACCATTGCAGAAAAGATGGTTTATATCGATCTGCTTGTTGATGTGGATTTTATCGAGGAATACACCGCCGCACTCTATATACCGGGCAAGAAGGAATATTTTCCGGATTAGGGCTGTAATCAGGCAATAAGCACTAGAATAGAAACATTAACTGGAAAGGTATCTACCTCTCGGAGAGGCATGAAATTCCTGAACACTGAGTTTCCAGTTTAAAAATTTTTAGATGAAGATGGGCGCAAAGACCGCAGCAACAATAGCCATGAGCTTCAGCAGGATATTGAGTGCCGGCCCTGCTGTGTCTTTGAAGGGATCCCCAACGGTATCACCGGTCACGGCTGCCTTATGGGCAGGTGATCCTTTTCCCCCGAGGTGTCCATGTTCAATGTATTTCTTCGTATTATCCCATGCCCCACCGGCATTGGCCATCATGATGGCGACGATGAAACCGGTGGCAATGGAACCAACGAGCAGGCCGGCCAGGGCTTCCGGACCAAGGACGATTCCGACAAACAAGGGAGCCACGATTGCGAGGAGCCCCGGTGCAATCATCTGCTTGATTGCCGCATTTGTGGAGATCGTGATGCAGGAAGTATAGTCAGGTTCGGCCTTACCTTCCATCAGGCCGGGGATCTCTCTGAACTGTCTCCTGACTTCTTCGACGATGAATCCTGCGGCTTTTCCAACAGCCGAAAGGGCAAACGAACAGAAGAGGAAAGGAAGCACAGCACCGATCAGGATACCTGCAAAGACCAGTCCCGAGGGATCCAGCATGTCGACCACCTTCAGACCCACAGCCTGTGTATACACAGCGAAGAGCCCGAGAGCGGTTAGGGCTGCGCCGCCAATGGCAAAGCCCTTTCCCATCGCAGCGGTGGTATTTCCCACAGCGTCAAGGGTATCCGTGATCTCCCTGACACTCTTGTCCTGGTGCGACATTTCAGCAATGCCGCCTGCATTGTCTGCTACAGGTCCGTAAGCATCTACTGAGAGGGTAATTCCCAGGGTGGCCAGCATACCGAGCCCGGCCAGTGCTATCCCGTAGAGGCCTGCCTGCTGGGCCGCAATCAGGATTGCCACAACGACAATAACGACCGGAAAGATTGTACTCTCAAAGCCAACAGCAAGTCCGGCGATGATGTCCGTTGCCGCACCAGTCTCGGTCGCCTTGACGATCCTCAGGGTTGGCGGCCTGTCATAGGACGTGTAATATTCTGTTACCAGCCCAATCAGGAATCCTGCGACAAGACCTGCGATTGTTGCCCAGAAGACTCCGATATACTGGCTGCCAAGCATCGTATCGACCAGCCACCAGGTCGCAATTACGGTGAGGATCAAACTGGCAAAAGTCCCGATGTTGAATGCCCTGTGGATCGCACTGCTCTCGTTCTTGGAGCTCCTCACAAAAAACGTTCCGACGATCGATGCAAGGATACCCAGCGCGGCGACCATCATCGGGAGAAGGACAAGATTGAGTGTCTCCACACCACCGAACTGGACTGCGGAGATTGCAGCAACACCAACGGCCATGGGAGCGATGATCGAGCCGACGTATGATTCATACAGGTCTGCCCCCATCCCTGCAATGTCCCCGACGTTGTCCCCGACGTTATCGGCGATAACCGCCGGATTTCTCGGGTCATCTTCGGGGATGCCTGCTTCGACCTTTCCGACCAGGTCAGCTCCAACATCGGCAGCCTTGGTGAAGATGCCACCACCGACACGGGCGAAAAGGGCAATGGAGCTGGCACCCATGGAGAAACCGAGGAGAACATCCACAACACTTGCAAGGGTAAGCGTCGTGAACATGTTGAGGCCGACAAAGAGAAGGGAAATTCCGAGGAGGCCAAAGCTGACAACGATGAGCCCCATGACTGTCCCACTTGCATAGGAGACCCGGAAGGCGTTGGCCATTCCCTTTTTAGCGGCTTCTGTCGTACGAACATTGGCATAGGTCGCCGCCTTCATTCCTATGAATCCAGCTCCTGCCGAGAGCGTGGCACCCACCACATAGCAGAGTGCCGTTAGGGGATTGATAACAAGAGCAAGAATGACCGTCACGGCAACCATGATGATCGCAACGACAGTGTACTGCCGTTTCAGGTAGACCATGGCACCCAGACGAATCGCCTTGGCTATCTTTTGCATCAGCTCATCGCCTTCACCTTCTTTTTTCATGGTGATATAGGCGTAAACTGCAAAGAGCAGCCCGATAAGGGCGCAGATTGGAACCAGGATGAACAAATCCATACCTACTGTCCTCCAGAGGACAAAGAGTCCTCCTCTTGAAAGATTTTATCCGATCTATTTTGGTCCGGGTCCTTAAAAAACAGGCAGATTTCAATTGAAGTCGATAACCTGCGGTTTCAGGGTCTGGAGGTCGAGGACGACAGCCCGTGCCGGAGTCGGTTGAATATTCATCTGTTTCTGAAACGAGGTCTGGGATTGCCAGGTACCGGCGTTAATGCAGAGCGTTCCCCGGTAATCCGTGATCCCGAGGATGTGGACATGGCCGGTGTGTAGTACTTCGGGAACCGGATCGATCACCAGGTTATCTTCCCGGGCCGCCGCGATAGGCGTCCTTTTTCCATATGTTGGGGCCAGATGTCTCCTCTGGAGCATCCCAACCATCATGGGTGCGACGTTCTCATAGCTGGCTCCCGGGATGAGGCTGATCATGTCATCGATCGACCGCCCGTGATACATCTGAACCAGAACTCCCTGGAGACTGATAAGTGAGGGATTCTCGACAAGGTAACAGTTGGGAGGAATTTTTTTACAAAATTCGGCAGAGATTGCCGGCTGCGGTTCGGCAGCCCTGACGACATCGTGGTTTCCGGGCCCGGCAAATACGGTAATCCTTGACGGGATACTCCGCATCATCTCTGAAAAAACCTCATACTGTTCATAGATATTCCTGATGACGAGCTCCTGGTCCTGGCTTGGGTATACTCCTATTCCATCCACTAGATCGCCGGCGATGAGCAGGTACGTTACGTCAGAGGTGTCGAGCCATTCAGAAAAGCGGTTCCAGGCATCCTCGAGAAATGTATTACTCCCTACATGGATATCTGAAACCAGGACAGCCTTTCCGGCATCATCGCTCCTGAACGGTGCATGGTTGATGGGGACCTCCGGTCTCAGCAGTGACTCTGCAAAAAAGATCCGACCGTCTCCTGACAGCCCCCCCCGGATTCCGACCACCTCATCAGGGATGAGCGTCTCACCTTCGGCGAATATCGGCCTGTCCTTGTGAAACAAGACCGGCAATGAACCTGTCAGGTCTTCGAGCTCGACAATCCGGTGCCCGTTGGTGGTTGTCTTGGTGTCCATGACCAGACCCATCACCGTAGATGTCTCCTGCCGGTATCTCGTGTTTCTCA
>JAJRBS010000089.1 GCA_028679325.1 Methanoregulaceae archaeon
GATACACGGACAAGTGACTCCCGTGATACATCTTTCATTCCCGACAGTACCGCTTCACTGACCTTTTTTTTCGGGACCGTCACCTGGAGGATACCCGTCCTGTCCCGGATGAGGAAGAATGCCAGCCCTCCGAGATCCCTGACCTCGTGCACCCACCCGGCTACCTCAGCACGGCCAGACTCCGGCGAAACCTCCCGTATAGGAATCCGCATGTAAACCCTGAAGCTATGGGCAGGCAGACCTCATCTCTCTTTGCCTGGCCTGACAGGAATGTAAGATCTCATCTGGCCCAATTATTACCAGGCAGATGAGAGCTTCATCAGAGGAGTATCAATCCGGGGTATTTCGGAGACCAGGACATCCCAGACGAGCACCCAGTCTGGCCCGAAGAAAGGATGGACGAGCCTCTCCCGGAGCCCGGCAAGCTCTGTCCAGGGTATCTCCGGATGCTCTCTTCTCAGGGAAGGGGAGACCTGCAGGGCACAGTCCCCCATCACTTCAAGCGATCGGATGGCCGCCCTTTTGAGCAGGTCATCATGTGAAAAAGTCCGGAGGTCATGACCTTTCATCCGAGAGAGAAGGAAAGTGACCTCGTCCTGCATTCGTAAAAGACATTCCCGGTCCCGTTTCCGTTCACCCCATTCGCCGGCCACGTCATCTGAAATGAAATCCTCGGCAATCCTCCGGGTGACGATGCTGACCTGCCTGCCGAGAAGTCCGTCAAGGTAATAGACCAGACCGATGTAGTTCCGGTAGGTGTCGCCACCGCGCTCAAACTCAACGGCAAGTTCAGGAGCTGCATCCTGTGGTGCATCACCATGTGCAAATTCGCCATAGATGCCGATTCGCTTGATCAAGAAGAGCTTCTTCAGGACCGGGAACTTTGCCTGGAGAGTGACCATCACCTCTTCCCTGACATCCTTGTCCATAAGCCGGCCGACCTCTCCTCTCCCTTTTCTGCTGGACCTTATTGTTCCTGTGCCCTTGTATAGTCTTCGCCGCAGCCCTGTCCCAAGATTTTTTGAGCCTGTCCCACCAAAACATCACCGATGAAGTGGTTGTGGCTTTCAGCCCTGTTCCTCCTCGCCCTCATCCTTATCTGTGGATGCATTCAGGACCAGCCTTCGCCGACCAGCCAACGGACTCTGCCGTTTCCCGAAGGCACCATCTCGGCCGGAACTCCCGCGGCATCTCCGGCAGCAACCCCTGATGAGTCGCTAGGAGGACCGGTCCGATTCGCTCCGGGAAGGGAGTACCATGTCGGAGACACGATCCTTTTGACCGGGACAACGATACTGTCGCCGGGAAACGAGCTCCTCATTGAAGTAACGGAAATGGAATTTTTTCCGACAAACAAGACAGATGACACCGCTTTCTCGGGCACATCAGCTATCGTGACGGTCGAAAAGGGTCGGGTTGATTCCAGAAACACCTGGGAGTACACCCTCGACACGACAGGGTTTAGCCCCGGCGAGTACCAGGTCCTGATAACCGGGATCCAGGTGACCGGATTTCAAAAGAGTGCTTATTTCACCCTGCTCCCCTGACAGGAACCTAGTCCACTCTTGATCTCTGGTCAAACAGCATGGCAGCCAGAGCGGCGCTTTTCCTGGTATCGGTCATGAGTGTGTCATATCGAAGGCTTCCCGGCACGGCAACAGGGTCCCTGATATCCTGGACGAAAATATCGCAGAACTCTTTATACAGAAGCCAGGTCGAGCGTGAATCAGGAGTAAGCCCCCGGGCTTTCATCAGCTCTGCGGCAGGACCGCTGACCGGGCTTTCTCCGATAAAGGGAGAAACAGCGATCACGAAGGTGTCCATCAGGGCGGGGATGATCCCGTCGCATTCAAGGATGGGAAGAATGCTGGTAACCGGGTTGCTTGGCCCGATGACCACCCTGTCGGCTTCATGAATGGCCGAAAGTACTTCAGCGGTCGCGGATGGCCTTGTCGGCGAATAGCGGATCACTTCCTCAATGGGCAGATTGCCCCGGTGTTTCACCCAGTATTCCTGGTAGTGAATGACACCGTCCGGTGTCCGGATCAGGGTCGTCACTGTCTCATCGGTCATCGGAAGGATCGCTGCCCTGATACCCATCCGGGAACAGAGCTCCTTCGTGGCCCGGGTCAGTGAATACCCCTTGCGGAGGAGTTCCCCCCTGGCAATGTGAACAGCCCTGTCCTGGTCCCCGATCCCGATGTACTCGTCAACCCCCAGTCTGACCAGCTCCTGGTGGGTGAGAAAAGAGTCGCCGGATATTCCCCACCAGGTTCCTGTGTCCAGCTGGCCAGAGAATAGGTACATCAGGGTGTCGATGTCAGGCGAGAGATGGTTCCCTGATATCCAGAGATCCTCGGCCGTGTTCACCACAACGGATATGTTCTCGTCGGGAAGGTGCTCTCTTGCACCCCTGACGAGTTTCGGTGTACCCGTGCCCCCGGAGAGAAAGGTGATCATCATGAGAATACCTTTATCTGGGCTGTTAAAAGACTGTTGAGAGGACAGATGAAGATCATAAAGGACCCCGTGCACGGATACATCGAAGTCACCCCTCCTGTCCTGGAAGTCCTTGATTCCCCCTCGCTCCAGCGGCTCCGGTATGTTCGCCAGCTCGGGTTCTCGTACCTGGTCTATCCGGGCTCCAACCATACCCGCTTCGAACATTCGCTGGGCACTATGTACCTGTCCGATATCATGGCCCGCCAGCTGATGCTTACCGATGAAGAGCGGGAGCTGGTTACGACCGCCGCACTCATCCATGATATCGGTCACGGCCCGTTCTCCCACGCAGTTGAACCGGTCATGGAGGAGATCAGCGGGAGAACCCACCATGATACAGTCTGGCTGCTTGAAGACCATGATCTTCTGGAAATACTGGAGAAATATGGGATTGATACCCGGGAAACAAGGACGATCCTGCAGGGAAGTCACCGGCTGTCGGAGATTCTCCACGGCGATCTTGATGTGGACAGGATGGACTACCTGCTCAGGGATGCCCACTATACCGGGGTACCTTACGGAACAGTCGATGCCCATCGGCTCATCAGGAATACGACCATTTCAGATGGACACATCGCCATACAGGAAGGCGGGATCAATGCCGCCGAATCGCTCCTGATCGCCCGCACCCTCATGCGTCCGTCGGTTTACTTCCACCACGTCAGCAGGATTGCAGAAATGATGTTTTCTGCTGCTGTTCGCGAACACCTGAGCCGGGGTGAGGCTTCCGACCAGGCAGCATTCATGCGCCTCGATGATACGGGGGCCCTGCAGAGTCTGCTCCACTCTGAGTCAGATGTGGTACGAAACCTGGCAGAAGGAATTTATTTTCGCCGTCTCTACAAGCGGGCCCTGTACATTGGCCGGGACCAGGTCAACATCGCCAGCCTGATGAAAGAGACACCGCCGCGGAGATCAAACGAGATTGCCTCAAGAATTGCCGATACTGCCGGGATCGACCACCACGAGGTGCTGGTCGATTTCCCTGAATTCCCGCATTCCATGTCCATCCAGGTAAAGGTCCAGAACCGTAACCGTCTGATAAGTCTCGAGGAGCTCTCGCCGTTGGTCACTACGCTGAACGAGACCAGGAAGGGACAATGGCGGCTGGGTGTCTATACGCTGCCCGAACACGTCACGATTGTCGGAGCGGCTGCCCGGGAACTGCTTCATGTCCGGCCGCTCTCCACCCAGCACCGCCTTCGGCTCTGAAAGCGGTAGGGATAATAAAGAACATTTATGTACATCAAGGTGATAGTTGCATCGAGGGGAAATTATGCTGGAATACTGGATTGTGGTCACAGTCGGGGTGATCGTGGTGATCGCGGCGCTCAGCGTCACGTATCTTTATGCGGAAAGCCGGGAACTCAGGCTGGTCCGGAGCAGGTATCGGCTGAAAGTCTATGAAGAACTCCTTCATGCCGTCACCGACCTGAATGTCTCGGCGGGCGACATGTACAAGCTGAACATTGCCAAGAAAAAACTTGCCTATAACCTGAACCGTCTCAATCTTGTGGCCGGCGAGGAAGTCCTCAGGCAGGTCAATGAACTCCTCGATTTCCTGAACGAAACCCCGGACGGGAACTTCGATGTACTCAAACAATTAAACATCCTGAACAACCTCATCAGGGCAGCACGGAAGGACCTTGATCCGGCTTCGGCAAGGTCCCTTGAGGAATCAGGTTTCAGGTTCCGGTTTTACGCCCCGCCCCGGACCTGAAACACGTCACACTCTATTTTCTTCGGTGTTCCTGGATTTTTGAAAGATCTTATAACCCCGCATTCCCAACTCAATAACAGTCCAGGAAGAGACCGGAGAGGTGAAACACAGTGCGCGAGTTTATCGAGAAGATGCGGGAGTCCGGCCAGGTCACCGACATCGATCACCGGGTAGACACGGTCTACGAAGCGTGTAAACTGGCCGCAAAGACCGATAAGATCCTCTTCTTCCACAAGCTGGACACTTCCCGGGGGGTCATGAATGTTACCGCCTCGAGAAAGGCCCTCTCCAGAGCCCTCTCCATCCCGGAAAGGGAGATGGTCCGGCGTCTTTCAATTGCCGAATACCAGGGCAGTGTCATCCGTGACGGATCGCTCGCCATGGGTCCTCCCGACCTCCGGAAACTCCCGATCATGAAGCATTACCCGAAAGATGCCGGGAGGTACATCACATCCGGAATCGTGTTCTCGCGCTACAACGAGCTCGAGAACGCCTCTATCCATCGCATGCTGGTTCTTGGGGAACGGAAAGTTGCTGTGCGTCTGGTGGAAGGGAGGCATACCCATACCCTTCACCGGGAGGCACGCGGGAACGGTGACCGCCTCCCGGTCGCTGTGGCTATCGGGGTTCACCCGGCAGTGACCCTGGCCTGCTGTACCCGTGTTCCCAAAGGGAAGGAACTGCCATACGCCGCCGAACTGCTGGGAGGAGAGATACAGGTACACTCCTGCAGCAACGGGGTTCTTGTTCCTGATGCAGAGATCGTCCTCGAAGGTTTTATTGGGGGAGAAACGGCCCCTGAAGGGCCTTTTGTAGACATTACGGGGACTTATGACCTCATCCGTGAACAGCCGGTCATCGAGTTCACGGGAATGCACCTCAAGCCTGACTTCATCTACCATGGCATCCTGCCTTCCGGTCACGAGCACCGGCTGCTCATGGGTGTACCCTACGAACCGTCGATCTTTCGGGCAGTTGCCGGAGTGACTGATGTTAAAAGCGTTGTCCTGAGTACCGGAGGCTGCGGATATTTCCATGCTGTCATCCAGATACGGAAGCAGACCCAGGGTGACGCAAAAAATGCCATCATGGCCGCCCTGGCCACACACACCTCCCTGAAGCATGTGGTCGTGGTCGACGACGACATCGATGTCTCGGACCTCCAGGACGTAGAGTTCGCGATCGCTACCCGAGTCAGGGGGGACAGGGACGTCATGGTTGTCGCGGGAGTCAGGGGGTCATCGCTCGATCCGAGCCAGGCGGAAGACGGTACCAATGTCAAGGTCGGCATCGATGCCACCATGCCGCTGGGCCGCGAGGATGAGTTCCGGAGAGCCGCTTGGGAATGACGCTTTCGCTTCTGCCTGAAGAGGAAAGGATCCTTGCCGGTGAACAGGGTGAAACCCGGCAGATGATGATGGAGATCCTCGTGGCCCTTGGGAAGGTGTTCGGTGCAGAACACCTGATACCCATCAAGAGCGCCCAGGTGAGCGGGGCATCGTTCAAGACCATTGGTGAGGCGGGCCTCGAATGGCTCTCGGGCCTCGATGCCCGGGTGGCGGTTCCGACCGTCCTGAACCCGGTGGGTATGGACCGGAAGAGATGGCGGGAGATGGGAATTTCGGAGAGTTTTGCCCGGAAGCAGGAGCAGATCATAGCCGCCTATTCCCGGCTCGGTGTCCGCCTGGAATGTACATGTACCCCGTATTATCTGTACCAGACACGGTTCGGGGAGCACCTTGCATGGTCCGAGTCTTCAGCCGTGGCCTATGCAAACTCGGTTATCGGTGCAAGGACGAACAGGGAGGGGGGGCCCGGGGCCCTGGCAGGTGCCATCATCGGCAAGACGCCCGCCTATGGTCTCCACCTTGTTCCGAAACGGCGCCCGGAACTCGTGTTTGCCGTTGAGCCATCACCGGAATGGGGTGACTCCGCCCTGTTCGGGGCACTGGGATATTTCACCGGAAAGATCGCCGGGAACAGGATCCCTTTCTTCACCGGGATCCGGCCGACAAGGAACCAGCTCAAGGCGCTCGGTGCAGCTATGGCTGCATCAGGGGCCGTCGCTCTGTACCATGTCGAAGGTATAACTCCTGAAGCCAGGGTCTTCTCTTATCCAATTGACGAGATCGAGAAGATACCGGTGACGGTGAGCGATGTCCGGCTTACGGCAAGCGAGACGCTCCCGGATGCCGTCGCTCTCGGTTGCCCTCACTGTTCACCTGAAGAACTTGCCGGAGTCGCTCACCTGCTCGATGGCAGAAAGGTCAGGATCCCGGTGTATGTCTTTGCGGCACGAAAAGTCATCGAACAAACCCCGGATGCCGTGACTATCATCGAGCGGAGCGGGGCAAAGGTATATGGCGACACCTGCATGGTGGTCTCCCCTGTCATGGAGCAGTACGGACTCATTATGGTGAATTCAGGCAAGGCCTTTGCTTACGTACCGGATATGTGCGGGGCGGCAGTAAGACTCGGGACAACGGAAGAGTGCATAAGGATCGCAACAGGAGAATAGCACCCGGTACCGGATTTCGCCCCTCGCGGAAACAGAGTGACGTGACACCCTTGTCAGTCATATCTTCGCCGTTTACCTGGTTTGAGCACATCTTCATTACCTGCTATCAACAGACCAATCTAAAATGGCCCTTCCTGAATTCCGGGTAAAAATGGTCGATGACTATAAGTTACCTGTGCTGGTTGTTCTTATCGTCATCTCTCTCCTTCTCGAGCTGGTCATTCACTGGTACTTCGGGATCGATGTCGTCTATTCACACTTTTTTTACATTCCCGTGGTCCTCGCCGGGATATGGTACGGGGTGCGCGGAGTGCCGGTCGCGGTCCTGCTGGGAGGGGTTCTTATCGCGGGTACCTATGCCTCGACGGGTGCGGTCGATTCGGGATCGCTGCTACGGGCCCTCATGTTTGTCGTCGTGGCGGTTGTGATCGGGGCTGTGTCAGACCTGATGAGAAGGGAACAGGACCGCATGATAGAGGATGTGGCCAAAACTGCCCTCAGATCAGATCTCAGAGAACGGGGAGACACTCTCGCCGTTCTCAAAAGCCGCGTGATCTCTGTTGCCGGGGTGAGGAGGTTAAAAGAGAGGGGAGACATACAGGGCCTGGTGAGGGCTGTCGGGAACAAGGATCGCGGGGTACAGTATGAGGCGGTCGAAGCTCTCGGCGATCTCCGTGACCCCTCTGCCATACCAGCCCTCATGGGAGCGCTTACCGGTGACCAGTACTCGGGAATCAGGTGGAAGGCTGTCGAAGCTCTGACAAAGATAGGACCAGATTCCGTGCCGCCGCTCATTGAGGTGCTGAAAAATCCGGATCCCGACATCAGGTGGAAGGCCGCCGTGGCGCTCGGAGAGATCGGGGACCCCCGCGGGATTGATCCACTCGTGAAGCTTCTTGATGACAGCGATCGGTTCGTCAGGAGCAGGGCCGCATACGCCCTCATCCACATAGGCCCTCCGGCGTTACCTTCCCTTTCAGGAGCCCTGAATCATCCTGACGCTACAGTCAGGCTGGGGGCGGTCGGCGTCCTGGGAAAGATCGGTGATCCGCAGGCCATAAGCGCACTGGTCAATGCTCTGGCAGACCAATCACCCGACGTGAGACAGGAGGCGATTTCTGCGCTTTCACGTCAGGGTGACAGGGCTATAGCAGCGCTCTCAGACAGGCTGCATGACCCTGATCGCTTTATCCGCCGGCGTGCGGTCCTGGCCCTTGCAGGTATGAAGGATGAGAAGGTAATGCCCATCCTCCTCCGGGCCCTGGCCACTGCCGACCCTGATACAGCAGAGGTCCTGATTGCAGTCATTGAGGAACGGCAAGCCCGGGAGCCCGGTGAGCGTGACGGCGATCAGGATACAGCGAATCTGCTGGAGATGTTTAACCTGACCTGAAGGGATCTGGCCGGATTTATTTGTCCCGAAAATCAATTCAATCATGACCAGAAATCCAGAAAAAAGGGAGATCATATGCGAGAGAAGAAAGAGATCCCGGAGATGGTTGCCGAACTGGGCAAAGATTCCCGGGAGGTGCGGATCGCTTCCGTCAAGGAGTTGTCGGCCCGGGGAGAGGATGCGGTTCGGCCTCTCATCCTGGCCATGAAACAGAGCCGGAGCAATGATTTCCGCTGGTACGCGGCGCTCACCCTTGCCCGGATAGGAAGTCCGGCAGTCTCCCCCCTTATCAGGGCCATGAAGGAGGAGAGTGATCCCGATTTCCGTCGTTTCTCTGCGGCCACCCTCGGGAAGATCGGTGAACCGGCTGTCGATTCCCTCATCATCGCCATGAAAGACGCTGATCCCCCTCTGCGGGGATATTTCTCGGCTGCCCTCTGCCGCATAGGCACACCTGCACTGCCCCGTTTAAAAGAGGCCTGCGGATCCGATGATGAAGAGATTCGGAAGTGTGCCGAGCTCACTCTCATGGGAATGGGGGAGGAAGGAATCCGGGCCATGATCGAGCCTTCTGACGAAGAAAAATGCTCTTGAAGGATGCCCTCCAAACGTTATTGGAGGAGAAGCGGGGCTGATCCGGGGACCGTTCATGGAGAATTCGATTGAGATGGATGAGTATATCGGAACACTCCAGACAGAGCTCCGGAAGGCGCTGAACGTGGCAGGGGAAGCCCGTTTGGTAGGAATCGACCCGAGAACCAGCGTTGAGATCCCGGTTGCCAGTGACCTTGCAGACCGCGTTGAAGCCCTTCTCGGCATAGCCGGCATTGCTGGCAGGATCCGGGAGCTTGAAGCGGTGATGAGCAGGGAGGAGGCCTCGCTCCGGATTGGCGATGACTTCGTGGCCCGCATGTTCGGCGAAAAGAGCCGGGAGGAAGTGCTCGACCATGCGATTCGGACGGCCATGGCCATGCTCACCGAAGGTGTTGTCGCGGCGCCGACAGAAGGGGTGGCCAAGATCGGCCTCGGGAAGAATGATGATGGTTCTGAATACCTGAAGATCTATTACGCCGGGCCTATAAGGAGCGCCGGAGGTACCGCCCAGGCTCTCTCGGTGCTGGTGGGAGATTATGTCCGGAGGGCGCTCGGGATCAACCGCTATATCCCGCGGGAAGAAGAGGTTCTGCGATACGTCGAGGAGGTCCGCCAGTACAATACCATCATGAACCTCCAGTACCTTCCCGGCGAGAAGGAGATCCATCTCATCGTCAGGAACTGTCCGGTCTGTATCGACGGAGAGGGGACCGAACAGGAGGAGGTTGGCGGTTATCGCAACCTCGAGCGGATCGAGACGAATGCTGTCAGGGGGGGCATGGCCCTGGTGCTGGCCGAGGGGCTGGCGCTGAAGGCCCCGAAACTGCAGAAATTCGTGAAATCCCTGAAGATGGACGGCTGGGAATGGCTGGAGGAACTCTCGAGCGGCGTGGTGAAGGGGGGGGATGCCGGAGATGAGAAGGGAAAAGTCTCCCCTCGTGACAAGTACCTTCGCGATCTGATCGGGGGAAGGCCGGTGTTTGCCTATCCCATGAGGAAGGGAGGTTTCCGCCTCAGGTATGGCCGGTCCCGGAACACAGGGCTTGCTGCGGCCGGCATCAATCCCTCCACCATGCATATCCTCGGGGACTTCCTTGCGGTGGGCACCCAGATGAAGATCGAGAGACCGGGAAAGGCCTGTGGGATCGTCCCTGTTGACTCTATCGAGGGTCCTACCGTGCGACTGAAGTCGGGAGATGTCCTCCGAATAGACGATCAACAGGTCGCACGGGAACTGGCCCCGGATGTGGAGATCATCCTCGATGTCGGAGAGATCCTCATCCCCTATGGGGAGTTCCTTGAAAATAATCACCTGCTCGTACCTCCGGCCTACTGCGAGGAATGGTGGAAGCTCGACGGAGGTCAAGGCCAGCCGGAGAACGAACTCGAGGCCATTGCAGCCTGCTGCGAGGGCCAGTATCTTCACCCCTCGTATACCTACTTCTGGGATGACCTGAGCTCTGCTGATATCCGGAACCTGGCAGATTTTGTTTCGGAGCAGGGAGAGATCAGACGCGATGTCCTGGTACTGCCCTGTGATCTGGCTGTCAAGTCTGTCCTTGAAGACCTTCTCCTGCCCCACATGGTGCGCGAGGGTCTCATCTGCATACCCGGTTATCTTGTCTTTCTTGCCTGCCTTGGCCTCGACCTCCAGCTGAAGAAACGACGGGAATGGGAGGACGCCAAGGAATTGGACGGCCTTCTTCTCGCGATGCACCTCTCCGGATTCAAAATGCGATCGAAGGCAGGGACGCGAATCGGAGGAAGAATGGGCCGTCCCGGCAAATCGAAGCCCCGGAAGATGAACCCACCCCCCCATTCCCTCTTCCCCCTGGGCGATGCCGGAGGATCCCGGAGATCGTTTCAGGAGGCGTCCAGCCACAGCCCGGAACGGAACAAGGATGGGGGCGTGATCAGGATCGAGACAGGTACCCGCCGCTGCCCGGACTGCGGAGAAGAGACCTGGCGTAACCGGTGCGCCTGCGGTGGCCATTCGGTCCCGTTTTACACCTGCCCGAAGTGCAAGAAACAGCTCACTGTGCCCGAGTGTCCGGGCTGCAGGATCGCGGCGGTCTGCTCGCAGAAGATCAGCCTCAACGTGAAACAGGAATACCAGGATGCCCTTGAAAAACTGGGGAAGAGGGAGCAGTCAGTCAGTCTGGTCAAGGGGGTGAAGGGGCTCATCTCGCGGGAGCGGGCTGTCGAAGATATCGGGAAGGGCATTCTCCGGGCAGAGAAAGATCTCTTCGTCTTCAAGGATGGCACCATCCGCTTCGACATGATCGACCTTCCTCTCACCCATTTCCGTCCTGAGGAGGTAGGAACGTCCATAGAAAGGCTGACGGAGCTCGGATATATCCTTGACAAGGACGGAAGGCCGCTCATCCGGCCAGACCAGGTGGTCGAGCTGAAACCACAGGACATCCTGGTATC
>JAJRBS010000207.1 GCA_028679325.1 Methanoregulaceae archaeon
TCATCGAGAACCTGACCGGGAACCGGGTCAACTACGGGATGGTCCAGGTCGGCGGCGTGCGACGGGACATTGTGCCGGAACAGCACAAGATCATCGAGGACTGCCTGTCAACCTACGAGGGGCTGCTCGGAAAAATGCTTGACCTCTTCCTGCATGACCGCACCATCGCCATGCGGTGCAGGGATACCGGCGTTCTCTCCTACGACGACGCCCTGAAGCTCTGCACAGTTGGCCCCACGGCCCGGGCCTCGGGGGTCAACGTCGACCTCAGGCAGGACTACCCCTACTGCGCCTACGGAGACCTCGATGTCCGGGCCATCCTTCCCGACCAGCACCTAGGAGAGACCAGGGGAGACGTCTACGACCGGATCGTGGTCAGGCTGCTCGAGGTCGGCCAGTCCTGCGATATCGTCCGGCAGTGCCTCTCCGGCATGCCGGCCGGCGAGATAACCGCCGAGCCGAAGATCGCAAAGCTCCTGGCCATCTGCAAGAAGGCCCGCGGGGAGGCAATCGGAAGGGTCGAGGCCCCCCGCGGCGAGTGCTTCCACTATGTCAGGATGAACGGGAATGAGGCGCCGGAAGCCTGGAAGATCAAGGCCTCGTCCTACAGCAACCTGATGTCCTGGATCCCCATGCTGAAGGGAGAGCAGATCGCCGATATCCCCATCATCGTGGCCTCCATCGACCCCTGCCTCTCCTGCACGGACAGGGTGGCGATGATCCGGGGCGGGAAGCGTTCGCTCCTCACCAAGGAAGACCTCCACCGCTTATCGGTTGAGAAGACACGGAGGCTGCAGCGATGACCCTTGCCATGACCATCGGGGAGATCGCCATCTGGACGGTCGGGATATCGGTCTTCGGTATCATCGCCGGGCTGTTCCTGCTTGGGGTCGACCGGAAGCTGGCCGCCCACATGCAGGCCCGCATCGGGCCTCCCCTCAGGCAGCCCTTCACCGATGTCCGGAAGCTCCTGCTCAAGGAGAACATCGTCCCCGGGAACGCTATAGCCTGGCTCTTCAACCTTGCGCCGTTTATTGCCATCTGTTCGAGCCTGGTCATCCTCCTCTACCTCCCCCTCGGGAGCCTCTACTCCCCGATGACCGAGTATGGAGACCTGGTGCTGGTGATGTACCTGCTGACCATCCCTGCCCTTGCCATGGTGGCTGGAGGGTTTGCGTCGGGATCTCCCTATGCCACGGTCGGTGCCCAGAGGGAGATGGTCACCATGATCGCCTACGAACTCCCGCTGGCCATGGTGGTGATCGGTGTGGCGTGGCGCCTGGGGGCCGCCGGGGTGGCAGATCCCTTCCTCCTCTCCTCTATCTCGGGGAACCCCATCTGGTCGCTGGTGGGGCCGGTAGGACTCATCGGGGTCCTCCTCCTGGTCTTTGTCCTGGCGGTAGTCACTCCCGCGGAGCTCTCCCGGATCCCCTTTGACACCCAGGAGGCAGAGACCGAGCTGGCCGGCGGGCTGCTGGTTGAATACTCGGGCAGGAACCTGGCCCTGTTCTACCTCTCATCCGCGGTCAAGACCCTGGTGATGGGAGCCATCATCGTGGCCCTCTTCCTGCCCTGGAACCTTTCCTCGTACGTGGCCATGCCTGCCACCCTGGCAGCACTGGCTGACCTGGCGTTCTTCCTGCTCAAGGTTGTCTTGGTGATGACTCTCGTGGTGACGCTTGTCAGGGTGGGAATGGCCCGTTTGCGGATCAACCAGGTGGTCACGGTTTACTGGATTTACCTGAGCGCCATCGGGCTTGCCGGGATACTTCTCCTCATGGCCGATGCCGCTCTCATCACCGCACCGTGGTGGATCTGATGAACCTCCTCCCCATGTTCCCGGAACTGCTCCGTCAGCTCTTCCGGGTACCGGCCACCAACCGCTTCCCAGCAAAGTACCTGCCGGGATCGGTGACTGTGTTCCTCGGGAAGGTTGCGGCCGGCGAGGCAACCATGGTCCCCCCGGTCGTGACCCCGCCCAAGTTCCGGGGCAAGATCGACTACCAGAGGGACGGGTGCATCGGGTGCAAGCTCTGCCTAAAGATCTGCCCCTCGAATGCCATCGAGTTTCTCGAGGACACAAAAAGGATCAGGATCTGGGTGGACCAGTGCATCTTCTGCTCGCAGTGCACCGATATCTGCCCCAAGGGTGGACTGTACATGACCGACCAGTTCCTCCTTGCCGATGAGGACCGTTACTCGGAAAACCTCATCGTGGAATAATTATTTTTTTTATCAGCAGTCGGTATGCATACGTCCCTATTTCCGGGCATGAGGGATAGGTGTACGGTGATTCATTTCCCGTTTCCGTCCTTTTCCGGGATGAACTCCTTTATCTTTTCAAATTCTTCAGCCTTGATCAGGCTTGCCAGGCGCTGTGCCCCTCTCTTCACCGCAGGCGAGAGGCCGGCCTCCAGGTCGATCTGCTCCGGTTGGATGCCGATGAAAAGGATGCGACCGGCATGTGGCCTCACGTAGTCGATGAGGAGCCGCAGGGGCAGGGCATGGGTGCCGAAAGCGACGTCATCGATATCTTCGGGCACCACCACACGGAATTCCCCGGGGGGGATATTCATTTCTGCGGCATCGACCAGGACAAGGAGTTCCGGCGAAATTTCCCTCACCTTGCCGGTGAAATTCTCGGGGACCGTTCCACAGTCGAGAGCGATCCAGCCCGGCTCATGGACCAGCGTAACAACGAAATTGCCTGCACCGTCATCACCCTTCAGCGGGTTTCCAATACCAAGAAGCAGGCGGACCAGAAGAACTCACCCCGTCCTGTAGTATTCTGGTTCGGTGTTCAAATAACCGGTGCTTTTCGCGGGTTATATATGGGACGATGTTCCACGGGAGTCTATGCCCGGCCGGATCTTCTGTGCTACCCTTCTCCTCATCGCGTTCATCCTGCTTGCCGGCTGCTCGAGTACTGTCCCACCGGAAGATCTGACACGTTCCCCGTGGCTCCTGGTCTCATACCTCGATGAAGAGAAAGGGCCGACCGCTGTCCCTCCCGGAAGCCAGGTGACCCTCTCCTTCGGAGAAGACGGCCGGCTGTCAGGGAATGCGGGTTGTAACGATTACGGTGGAACGTATCAGCTGGATGGCGGGCTTCTGTCCGTTAAAGGACTTGTCTGGACGGAAAAATTCTGCCTCGCTCCGCCCGGGGTCATGGACCTTGAGGGGAAGTACCTGTCGCTCCTTCCAGAAAGCACCCGCTATAATATCGACGGTAATGAACTGGCGCTCTCGTACTATGACGAGAGAAAACTCCTTGTCTTCAGGAGAGTTTGAGGAGAGCAGATCAGTCGAGTTTCCCTTCGCTGAAAAAGGTGTCGATCCAGGAGACGATCTGGTCCCGGATCTCCCGTATCCCTTCCATGACCTCCTCCTCGCTCCCGGACAGAGCCCCGGGGTCGGGAAAGTTCCGGTGAATGGTCTTGTCGGCAAAGGGGTAGAAAGGGCAGAGCCCGCTGGCACTGCTGCAGAGGGCCACCGCCAGATTCATGTGTTCTCCGGCAAGGTCGGAGAGGGACTTTGACCGCTGGCCGGATATATCAACACCGATCTCTTTCATGACCGAGATCGCCTTCCTACTGACCACGGTCGGGTTCGTGCCGGCACTGAAAGCCTCGTGCCTGTCCCCGTAGCGGGCCCGGAGATACCCCTCGGCCATCTGTGACCGGCCCGCATTCTGGGTGCAGATAAAGAGGACCCGTATCTTCTTCATGTCTTCTCCGTCTATTCGTTTGGTTTTCATCTTTATTACAGATCCCTTGAATTCCGCGCGAACAGGCTCTGCCCCATTTTCTCCTTGAAGGGAAAACCCGGGTCCGGCAATCGTGACCGATACGCCTATGCCCCGGAACAGGTAAAGAACGCTGACAATGGAACGCTGGTCGTCATCGTGGGGTTTTCTCCTTGCCGCTATCGGATCGGCGGTCGGGATCGGAAACATCTGGCGCTTCCCGGCAATCGTGGGGCAGAATGGCGGGGGTGCGTACCTTGTCCCCTACCTCATTGCGGTATTTGTTTTCGCGCTGCCACTCATGATCCTCGAGCTTACCTATGGACGCCAGTTCAGAGGCTCTGTCGTGCATGTCTTCCAGCAGATCAGGCCGGGCTTCCAGGTCATCGGATGGCTCACCTGCTGCATCGTGCTGCTGATTCTCAGCTACTACCTGGTGATCACCGGCTGGACCCTGGCATATTGCTGGTATTCCGTACAGGGTGACACCCCTGCATTCGATCTCTTCACCATGACTTACCTGCCGATCCTGTTCTTTCTCCTTGCTGCGTTCCTGACCGGGATCATAGTCTCGCGGGGGGTCCGAAAAGGAATTGAGAGAATCTCAAAAGTACTGATCCCTTTCTGCTTCATCATGCTGCTGATCCTCGTTCTGATGGGGACGACCCTTTCCGGATTCGCTGAAGGGATGATGTACCTCTTCAGCCCGGATTTTTC
>JAJRBS010000035.1 GCA_028679325.1 Methanoregulaceae archaeon
GAATGTTCTACGTGTTCGGCGATTCAGACCTGGTGGCCAGGATCCTCCCCGGACTCTTCGGAGCGGCCATCATTCCCCTCGTTTATGCCATATACAGGCTCGGCTACCTCGACCAGCGGCAGGCCCTCATGGCAGGCTTGTTTGTTGCGATCTCGCCATGCCTCGTCTATTTCTCCCGGTTTCTCCGCCATGATGTCTTTCAGCTCTACTTCACTGTCCTGATCCTTGTGGCCCTTCTGGCATACATCGAGAAGGGGAAGTTCCGGTATGCCCTCCTCGCCGGCCTTGCCATCGGCGGAGGAATGTCGCTCAAAGAAGATATGCCGATATTTCTCATCGTGCTTGTCGGCTTTGGGATCTTTCTTCTCTGGAAGAGGCATATCACCCTGCCAAAGACACATTTCCGGGACCTCATGGCCATGATTATCGTGGCGCTGGGGATCATGGTCATCTTTTATTCCTCCTTCGGGACCCAGTTCGAGGTGATCCAGACCGGTTGGATCCGTGCCTACGAACACTGGGTTGCGATGCATGGGATGTGCCGGATCTGTGGCCCATGGTTCTTCTACATCCTGCTCTTCCTCCTCTACGAAGTGCCGATCGTTGCCCTCGCGGTCGTCGGCATCGCCCAGTTCGTGGTCCGCCACAACCCCTTCTCGGGCCTGGCCGGACGTCTCGAAAAGAGAAAGAAGGATGTGACTATTGTCGACGGGATGACTGTTGCACCGGCAGAGATCAGGGTGAAGGAGAAAGTGCCGTGGGACAAAAAAGAGCTCTTCTTCCTGTTCTCGCTCACCTGGCTGATCGTATCGCTTGCCGCTTATGCCTATATCGGTGAGAAGGTGCCCTGGCTGATCATTCACCAGTTGATGCCGATGATATTCGTGGCCGTCTACCTCATGACCCCGAAGAAGACGGTGCTTGCCCTGGCCGGATGTGTCTTTCTCATCCTCATGACCTGGCACGTGGCCTTCATACCGGCAGATATCAACGAACCCATCGTGCAGGTGCAAAATTCTGAAGATGTACGGATGGTCATGAAACTTATTGACGCCTCGGACATCGTGGTCATCGCTTCAGAGAATTACTGGCCCCTCCCCTGGTACTACCGGGGTGATCGGTGGGAAAAGATGCGTTTCTACGGGAAACGCATCGATGAACCAAGCGTTTATCCGCTGAATGCAGACATGGTCATCGCCCATGACCAGAGCAGTTATGCGTCCCTGACCGGCTACAATAAAACGACCTATAAACTCAGCTACTGGTTTTCGATCTACGACCAGGAGAAACGGATTCCCGCCTACTACTTCCTGCGGGACGGGAAACTCGGGAGCCTGAATATCGATGTCTTCACGCGTCCTGGCCTCTACGGAGAGGCCGGGGTTCCGGAGCCCTAGGTCATCTCCTGCGAGGCTGGATCTGGCATCATTCACGAGGGGTGGTGTTCAGACAAAGGTCGGTGAGCGATTCGCAGAAAAATAGGCAAGCCCCGCATTTCCCGTCAATACAACCTGCCGATACAGGGCAGTAGCTCTTTCCTGACCAGAAGACCACCATACCGGATTCTTTTCACCCCCCCACCCAAGCGACGCATCCGCTGTCAGGTGCCTGAAATACTGGTAAAAAGGGAGGTTAAAGGCAGGAGATTTAACCGAGTTCGTCCCAGCGCCTTCTTCTCCTGAAGAAGAATATCGCGACGATGACCAGGACGACTACGCCAATGATGATCCCGATTGTCATTGCCATTCCTGCCAGACCTGAGAAAACCCCGCCGATCGCCGCGAAGGGGTTTTTATCGACAGTCTCCTTCAGTGACTGGGCATTGGCCAGCACCTCGTTCCCCTTCTCCCGCGCCTCGTTGGCCTTTCGGGTCGCTTCATCGTATTTTCCTGCCGAATTCAGGTCTTTTGCCGCAGTCAGGCGTTCGGAGGCAATATCCCAGCTGGCGATAATGGGCATGAGCCGGGCATCGGAATCCATGCTCTTGTTTTCCTTGAAGTAGCCGATCAGGTCCTCTGTCTGGTCGATGGATGCCTGGGCGTCGCTGATCGATTTCTGGGCCTCCAGGGCGGGGACGGCAGTCTTCAGTTCATCAATCAGCTTTCCTGCCGCCGTCAGATCGGTCTGGGCCTTTACCGCGTCGGAAGTCGCCCTGGCATCCTGGAGATAGGCTTCGGCCTGTCCGCATTTGGCCTGGACAGCCGCCACATCGACACCCGCTGCGGCCAGACTCTCGATCCTTGCCTTGAGATCAGCCACAGTCGAAGTCTGGGCGCCCACCCCCTGGTTGATGCTGGAGGGGTTCAGGACCATCTTTTTCCTGATAGCCTCGGTTCCGGAAATAACGTTGTTCCTGTCATCGACCTCCCGGACACGGATAACCGTTTTATTCGTGCTGGTCTCAACGACAGGAGCGGTTCCCATCATCTTCCCCTTGAGAGAAATCTCGCGGTCTGAGGGATAGGAGAGTTCCCAGCCGGAAAGCCGGATGTTCGGCCCGGTCACGGTCTTCGAAGGGTTCTCGATCCCGTCCATGACCATCGAATAGGTCCAGGTCGGGTTGTCAAGTTCCGTATCAAGGACCAGCACATGGTCGTTGTCAAACGTATATCCTCCGGAGGACGAGAACAAGACGGTAAAATCCGCCGATGCCTGGGTCTTCCCCGAGACCAGATCTCCGCTCGGTTTGACATCGATCTTAACGGATGTTGCGGCTGATGCTATACCGACAATGGCAATGATTGCCAACAGGATTCCTAGTACCTTCATAGACCTTGTCATGCTCCTCCCTCAATCAAACAATGGTTCAATATCCTCGTCAATCTTCAGCGGCTGCCGTTCCTGGCCCTTCGCCACTTCCTCTTTCGTCTCGCGGGCAATGGCCAACAGTTCCCGGATACGGGGGGCACTCCCGATAGTCGAGAGCAATACGACGGTGGCAACGTAACTGCTGTTGACCGGGTAATCACCGCCACGGACCTCGACACCGGCAATGTTCTCTTCGACCCAGCTCTTGGCCTTCTCGATACCCTTGCGGTCAAGTTCATCGGGAGGGCCAGCAACCAGGACAAGGGCTCTCTCCGCCGTTGAGAAGTCGCAGGGGAGCGTGAGCCGGCCGAGCATCGCTCTCCGGACAAGGGAGATGATCTTCGCTGTCCGGTCTTCGCCCAGCAATACTTCTTCGGTGGCCTCACGCTTCTTGAGCGACCCTGCGATTCCCCCGATCAGTCCGGAGACACCCTTTTTCCCGCGGGACCCGGTTACAGCGGCAATGGCATAGCCGACGGTGCTGATCCCTCCTCCCCGGAGGGTGTTGATGATCTCGCTCGAATCGACTACCATCTCGCCAACGCCGGCTTTCCCCACTTCTCCTGCCCTGAAGAGGACGCCGAACCGCCGGACCACCTCGTCGTTGAGACGCGAATAGGCGCTCTTGACACTCTCACCTTCGTTCTTCCAGGCGTTGTTGTCGAAGATGAAGGTGTTGTCGGCTTCCTTGATCAGGGTAGCCAGGCTCCGGGCGGCATTGAGTGAGTAGAGGCGCCCTTCTTCGGGTGCCGGAAGGATGCCAAGCACGTACACCGGCTCATGGTAGACCTTCCGGAGCTGGCGGACAAGGACAGGGGTTCCACCGGAACCGGTTCCCCCCCCCAGACCAGCCACGATCATGAAGGCATCGACGTCGTGGGTGCCCTTCCTGTCGATGGCTGACAGGATGCTGTCAGCTTCGTCCATGGTGATCTTGGCTCCGGCGGCATTATCGGTCCCGACACCGTGTCCTTTCACCATCGTCTGGCCGATAAGGATCCGGTCTTTGAGATCAATATGCTTGAGCCCCATCAGGTCTGTCCTGGCGGTGTTGACGGCTATAGCCCTGAAACTGTTCCGGCCGATTTTCCGATCCTGTTCCACGAACATGTCAACGATCTTTCCGCCCGCCTGCCCAAACCCGATGAAAAATATCCTCATGGAGCCAAAACACCCATCCGGCTGAATTTCCGCAGGTTTGCCTGCGGTTTTCAGATATATGTTTGCTTCCGGAAGTTCAAAAACTTTCTTATAAAGCTATCACCGAGAAAACCCTAAAATCGCTGCATGCGGTATCCGGAGCCTTTTTTAATCCCCTTTTCAAAGGTATAGTGAGAATTCTCCCCATGAAGGTATGCATCGTTGGCGGCGGCCTTACAGGGCTTGCAGCAGCCTGGCGGCTGAAAGAACGCCATGA
>JAJRBS010000040.1 GCA_028679325.1 Methanoregulaceae archaeon
AACAACTGGCTCATGTCGATGCCGACGCCGATGATTCCGTGATCGCGTGCCCAGGTGCACAGCAGCTCGCCCGAACCGCTGCCGAGGTCGAGTACACGAGCCCCCGATTCCAGGCGCAACGCTGCGCCGAGAGTGGCGAGATTTTCTGGTGTGAACGGGTTATGGATGCGGTGAGCACTTTCGGTAATAGTGAAGATACGTGGGATATCCAATGCACGAACTCCTTTTACTACGTTGTGTAATAACGGGAATATACCCTTCGTGACTGTCGTAGATAATGGGTTTAAATATCACACCACAACCTCAACGTTTCGGGTTGTTGCTTTGGTGTTCCGCAATTAAACTTGATTCAGGAATCCCTTCACAAGAGAAGTCGTTATTTCTCCTACTTACTCCCCGTCCTCACCGCGTGCCACATCGCATACAGCCCGATAACGATGGCCGCCACATAGGCGAAGATTGCCAGGTAGAAGACAAAGGGAGGGATGTTGACATCTGCAACGGTGAGGACAAGGGAGGAGCCCACCACGACGCCGGCAACGATCAGGCCGATGAGTATCTTGTCGCTTGTCTGGTCAAGCGACTGCTGGATGAGGAGAAGGTCTGTACCCTCAATGTCGATCTTGATTGTCCCGGCGGAGAACTGGCGGAGCATCCGGTTCAGGTTGTGGGGTGTATCGAGGAGGGCGTCAACTGCCTCGAAGATCGAGCGCCCTGCCCGGGTAAATATCTGGTTGAGGAGCAGGTCGCCCCGCGAGAGCTTGCTGAAGAAGGGGCCCGCCTTCTCCATGAAGTTGAACTTCGGGTCAAGGGTAACCCCCACATCGAGGACCATGATGATCACCTTGAACAACAGGATGAGGTTCTGGGGCATGGCGATATGGTACTTCCGGAGGGTATCGGTCAGGGCATCGGACATACCCTTGAAGCTGTACTCGCCGATGGTCCCACTTTCGGCGTCGAGCATGGCAGCGTAGATCTCCTCGCGGAGCTGGTCACGGTCCTTCTCGGCGATGGTGATGCCCAGCCGCTCCAGGGCGTCGAGCATCATGGCAGGATCCCTGTCCATCATGGCGTACATGAGTTCGACAAAAGCGTTCCGCCGTTCTGGGTAGATCACCCCCACGATGCCGAAGTCGAGAAACGTGAGAGTGCCGTCGCGGGAGACCAGGAGATTCCCGGGGTGGGGGTCACCGTGGTAGAACCCATCCTCGAAGATCTGCTGCATGTAGGCATAGAAACCACGGTCGGCCACCTCCTTCGGGTCTACCCCGAAGGAACGGATCTCGTCAACGTGATCGATCCTCACCCCGTCGATGTACTCCATGACCAGAAGGGTGCGGGATGTATGTTCCCAGTAGATCTTCGGGACCTGGACCTTCTCCCGATCCTGCATATTTGAGCGGAGACGCTCGGCGTTCCTCCCGTCCCGGACAAAATCAAGCTCTTTTGTGATCTGATCGGCGAAATCGGCCACGATCCCACGGGGGTTGTAGACCCGGTACTGGGGATAGTAGCGCTCCACCCTCTCGGCAAAGGACCGGAGGATGACGATATCGGTCTCGATGATCTCCTTGATCCCCGGCCTCTGGATCTTCAGGACCACCTGTGTCCCATCCGGGAGGGTGGCCCGGTGTACCTGAGAGATGGAGGCCGAGGCGACAGGGGTCTCGTCGATGGAAGCGAAGCAGGTCTCATGGTCCGGGCAGGCGGCGTCGAGAACCTTCTTCATCTCGGAAAACGGGAGGGGGGCCACCTTGTCCTGGAGCTTCTTGAGCTCGGTAATCAGACCCGGGGGCAGCATGTCCTGCCGGGTGGAGAGGATCTGCCCGAACTTCACCGCCGTCGGGCCAAGCTCCTCGATTGCCAGCCGGGTCCGTTCGTAGGTGGAGGAGACTGTCTCGACCGGGCATTCCTTGCACCGCCGGAACCGGTAGGTGCGGGGAAAGAGCCGTTGCACGATAGACCCGAGCTCGTACTTGAACAGGACGTCAGCGATCTGCCAGTAGCGTCGGTATTTGGTGACCATGAAAGTCTCGCCAGGGCCGGACTTTTTGCCCCAATCAGGCCCGGAATATTTACCTGTGGCAGAAATAAGCAATTAATTCTTGTGGTTCCACGCGGTCGATCCGGGCAAATCCGACCCTCTCGAACTGGACCACGGTTCCCGGTACACAGCCGGCACCGGTCTCAAAGGCCCCGGCAACCGGCCCTTCCTGGGTGAGCAGGATGCCGGGGATGGAGGACTCTGCCGGGAGCCACTGGACGATGGGGGCCCGGGCCGCCCGGGCCTCCGCAAGGTCACCGCCGGCATAAGCGAGGGAGTAGCTATCCCCCTCAGGTCTGACCCGCACGTTGAAGAGATCTTTTAACCGGAGCAGACCCGTGCTCCCGGAAAGTTCCTTCCGGGGCAGGAGCACCTCTCCCAGGAACAAAAGCTCCCGCCTCCCCCGGGAGGGGTCGTTTGGGTGGAGCAGGGCAAACGCGGTCTCTACCGGTGCTCCCTCAACCTTCAGCCGGACCGGGTCAGGCACAAAGAAGTAGCGGTCGGCCCGGGGGTCGACCAGGA
>JAJRBS010000136.1 GCA_028679325.1 Methanoregulaceae archaeon
CTTGTCAGCTGCCATACCTCACCTCCCCGTCCTGGTGATACGGGCCCGCTCGGCGTGATCGGTGCCCGCGAGGGGTGATCTCCCGTAGTAGGAGATGCTCCCTTCCTCTTTCCTGGCCACACGGTAACCGGGGATGCTGACCCGTTTTCCGGAAATGGCGATATGCCCGTGGGTGATGAGCTGGCGGGCCTGCTTGGGTGAGCGGGCCAGGCCCTGGCGGTAGACAAGGGTCTGGAGCCTCCGCTCGAGGCCCTGCTGCACCTTCAGGGCCAGCACGTTATCAATATCGGCGTCGGGCCCGAGCAGTCCTGACCGCTGCATGTGCCCTATCAGTTCATCTTTTTTCGCTTCGTAGCGGGTCTGCTCGGTGCCCATTCCGCTGAGGGCCAGCAGGTCGCGAGCCGCCTTCCGGTAACGGCGCAGGTAGCTCTGGGCCTTCCATACCTCCCTCTTGTTCCGAAGCCCGTACTCGATGACCAGTCTTGTCTCATCCTCGATCCGTGTCTTCTCGAAGGGCCGCTTGGGGGTCTGGTACTGTTTATGGTTCTTACCCGGGTATCCCATCCTTTCACTTCCTGAAAGATTACTCCTTCTTCCTCTTCACACCGACAGTGATGCCGGTCCTTCCCGTCGATTTGGTCCTCTGGCCCCGGACCTTCTGCCCGGTCTCATGGCGGATGCCACGGTAACAGCGGATCTTTCGCAGGATGTTGATGTCCTCGTCCCGGGCCATGGTCACGTCAGGACCGAAGAGGTGCTTGGGCTCTCCGGTGTAGATGTCCTTTGGCCTGTTCATCATCCAGGGCGGGACCTTCTGGGTATAGGCATCAACAACCTCACGGAGACGGTTCACCTGGTCGTCTGATATCTTCCCCATGGTCTCTTTCTCATTTACCCCTGCCAGCTGGGCGATAACCTGGGCGGTGTGCATCCCGACACCCCTGATCCCTGTCAAGGCGATGTGAACAGCCTTTGTCCCGTCGAGGTCCGTATTGCTGATCCGGACGAAATACCGTATCTCTTCTTCCTGTGCCATCCATTCCTCCTCATCTGATGAGTTTTTTTTTTGAGCGCTGAGGGAGGGATTTGAACCCTCGAGTCCCAGGGGGACACAGGTTTAGCAAACCTGCGCCATACCAGGCTTGGCTACCTCAACTTTTGGGAATCTCGCGTCTTTTTAGGGACACTCGCGGCAGTGTCTGCCGCTCCATGAATGGTGCTTCATTATTAGGAGGAGAGGGCTATTAACACTTTGGGTTTTTGCAGCCCCCGGGGGCGGAAGAGTTTTCCAGTCACCGTCGTGCGCGTTTCAGGTCCCGGGCAACAAGAGCCGAGGTCACCAGGGGGAGGGCGATGGTTGCATCGCAGAAGACCTGGACACGGGGCGATTGCGGGGTTTCCTTGCCCCAGCTGATGGCCTCTTCGAAGGTACAGCCCGAGAGGCCGCCGAAATGGGGGGCATCGGTTGTATACTGGATGGCGTAGGCGTGCCCTTCGAGACCGGCATGGTGGATGGAGGCGATGACCTGAGTCTGCTGGATGAAGTTCTTCGGGACCCCGCCGCCGACGTAGATGACCCCCGTCTTTTGGGAAGCCTCAACAACTGCGGTGATCTCGTCGGCATCTGCCAGCTGGTCGACATCGACAGAAACCCCGTCCCTCCTGGCCATGACCAGCCCGATGCCGATCGATGAGTCGGCCAGGGCCGGGATGAATATCGGGATATCTTCCCGGACACAGGTCGAGAGCAGTGATCTGCCGGCCGGCTTCTCGCGGATGGCGAAGGTACCGAGCTCACGGATGAAGACTGCCGATGACCCGGAGAAGGGGGCGATCGAGCGGGCAAAAGCAGCGATGCGGGAGTCGATCTCCCGGAACTCCCCTTCATAGGCGAAGACATCGTATATCCTGTCGATGCCCTGGCGAAGGAGATCGGCATCGTCGGCATGCGATGAGCCCAGGTAGTGATGGATGCCGAAGTGCTCACAGAGGTCATGGAAGATGTTTGCCCCGGTGGAGACGATGGCATCGATATAATGCCTCTCGGCGAGGGTGATCAGGACCTGCTGCATCCCGGCCGGGATCATGGCTCCCGAGAGCCCCAGAAGGATAGTGCAGTCGGGATCCCGGATCATATCGCTCCAGATCCTGAAAGATTCGCCAAGCCTGCGTCCCTGGAACCCGGTCCGGCTCATCCCCTCTAAAAGATCGGCCACATCCGGCCCTGGTCTGACCGGATCGGTCGGAATAAGCGCCATTTTTCCTACTCTCTTTTCTCCGGCTGATAGATAAGCGTTCCCAACCGGCGGCAGTGAGCCTGCCGGGACCGGTAAAAAAGGACAGAAATTGTGTTACAGGGCCCGGATCAGGGAGTTCCTGGTCACGACCCCTGAAAGGCATCCATCCCGGGTGACAGGTACGGCGCTGATGTTCTTTGCTATCATCAGGTCGATCACGTCATCAACGGTCGATCCGGCATCAACTGTCATCACCGGGGTGCTCATGATGTCTTTGACGAGCAGGTTCCGGATGCGGTGGTCCTGGTGCTTGTCGTCCACGAGCTCCCGGAACTTCCGCATGGCCACGGCCACATCGGTCTCGGTGACGATGCCTGTCACCTGATCATGCTCGGTGACGATGAAGCGGAGGATCCCGTCATCGATCATCCGCCTGCGAAGATGGACAAGGCGTTCCTCGACATCGATGGTGGTGGCCTTCTCCGTGACCTCCGGAAGGGAGGCGGTCGGCCGGTACACCTTGAGCAGATCCTGTTCGGTCACCTGACCGATGAGGCGGTGGTCTTCGTCATACACCACCACAAGCTTGTAGACCTGCAGGAGCGGAATGAGGATCTCCACGTCCTGGTCAGGATACACCGTGGTAAAGTCCTCCTCGACCGCTGCAGCAACGTGAATGGAGTTCGGGGACAGGGCCGAGTTTCTCCGGCTCCCCAGTTTCTCGGCCATCCCCTTCCGGGAGACGGTACCCATGACCGTGCTGTTGTTCAGCACGATGAGGGGATCGAGCCCCTCATCAAGCATCTTGTCGAGAGCCTCGGTCACCAGTGCCGATTTCGCTATGGTGACCGGGCGTGACATCACATCCTTGACAAACAGTTCATCGCTCATCCTGCCACTTCCCTGATAATATCATCGCGCTTGATGATTCCCCGGATCTCGTTCTCAGATACGACGACCAGGCTGTTGACGTTCTTCTCTCTCATGATGCCCACTGCTTCTCCCACCAGTGCTTCGGGACCGACAGTTATCACCGGCCGCGACATAAGGTCCTCGGCGATGGCCGCGGTCTCGACCACATGGCGGTAAGACTTCTTCCCCGCAGCTTCTTCTTTCCGGAGCATGGTGACATCCTTGACCGGGAGCTCCATCCTGTCGTTGACATACATGAAGAAGGCAAGGTTGCTCTCGGTAATAATGCCGGCAAGGGTGCCGTCATTGTTCACCACTACCACCTTGTCGTTTCGCTCCTGCATCAGGTCGATGATATGAGCGAGGGAGTGGTAGCGCGACACCGTTATCACGTCCTCCATAATGTCCTCCACCTTGGTAGTGAGGCCACCGATAAGGGCCGATCTCATCAGGTCAGACTTGGTGATAATGCCGACCACCTCTCCCTTTTCAATGACCGGGACTCCGGAGATATCGCAGTCTACCATAAGAGTCGAGACTTCCTGTATTCCCGTTTCCGGCGTGACCGTAGCCGGGTCAGGGGTCATAACCGCCGAGACCGGGATATGGTCGATGGGCCGTCGCCTCCAGGCAGGTTCAGACTGCCGGAGCCGGTAACCGATATCCTTCTTGGTAATAATACCGGCCAGCCGTCCCTGGTCCATGACCGGCAGCCGGGAGATCCGGTGCTTGAGCATCAGGTTCCGGGCATGGGCCACTGGGTCGGACGGGGTGACAACATGCACCGGGCTGTTCATCACATCTGCTGCTTTCATCCCTGTATCACACCTGCGCGAGGGCCTTGACCATATCGAACTCGGTGACCAGGCCGATGAGGCGGGCCTTCTCGATCACCGGCAGTGCCCCGACGTTTTGTTCGAGCATCTCCCGGGCGGCATCGTTGATGCTCCGCTCCGGAGTCGTGGTGAAGAGTTTTCCGGAGACTAAAGTCCGGACCGGCAGGCCCATGACCTCGGCCACATCGCCGGTGACCATCTGGTCGAACACCTTCTTTGTACCCAGGTATCTCATGATGTCGCTGGTGGTGATAATCCCATAGAGGACATCGCTACTCACAACCGGCAACCGCCTGAAACGGTGTTCGGTCAGCTCCCGTGTGACCTTGCCAATGGGAGCATCAGGCTCGGTCACCCGGAGCTTCGTGGCCATCACCTCTTCGACAGTCCTGTCAACCTTTTCGGTTGCAAGTACTTTCATGACGTCCCGCTCGGTCACGATCCCACACAGCACTCCATCGGCATTCACGATGGGCAATCCTCCGATCTTTTTCTTCACGATAATGGTGATGGCATCGTCAATGGTTGCTGAATCCGGAAGCGTTGAGAGCTGCTGGGTCATGATGCTCCGGACCGGCTCATTGATTGCTGCCAGGAGGTTCCCCCCATGCTTCACCGAGACAAGATTGAACTTGTCCCCTCCGCCAAGAAAATCGATGACATCTCCGGAGGTGATGATGCCACGGAGTTTCCCGCTGCCGGCATCGACAACCGGGAGCCGCCGGAACCCGCACCAGGTCATCCGTTCCACGGCCCCCATGATGGTGCTCGTGGGGGGAATGGAGATGACATCCCGGGTGGCAATGGCCATGATCTCACCCTCGCGGATAGCAATATGGGATTTGAACTCCACTGGCCCGCGGTCGAGTTTTCCCGGCATCTTCAGGAGCTTATCGCCCTGTTTGAAATTTCGATCATTACTGTGCATAATCTGTCCTTGTCATATCCTGTTATCGGGAACCGTTCACCTGCTCTTTTATTCCGGCATCCCGTCAGGCCAGGCACTTCAGGATGTCGTGCCGGTCGACGATGCCCGTGATGCGGTCGTCTTTGACCACCGGAAGCCTGCTGATGTCATTCCGGACCATCAAGGTGGCTGCCGCCAGGGTGCTGTCATCGGGCCGTACGGTCACCACCGGTGTGGTCATGATACTCTCCACAGGAGTGGAACTCTCCTGCGAAGTCCTCCACCTCCCGTCTTTGAGGAGGTCCCGGCGGGAGATCATACCGACCAGCTTCTTCTTCTTTGTGACCGGGAATGCGGTGAAACCGCTGTCTATAATAAGGGCGTGGATATGCTGCAGGGTGTCGTCTGCAGCACAGCTGGTGACATCATCGGACATGCAGTCAGCCACCTTCCCCTGCAGCTTGTGCTGGGTGATGAGGAACGGAAAAACCTCATTTAAAAAGACGCCTCCAAGAATGATTTTCTGATCATCCACCACCGGGACACTGTTGGTGTTGTTCTTCCGGATGGCTATCAGGACCTCACGAACCGGGGTATCCGGGGAGACGGGGGTGATTTCCCGGATGTATCCCTCGATGGTCACATTCGACTTGGTTGCCGTCACCCTGAGGACATCGGATATGTCGATATACCCCAGGAGCTTCCGCTTGCCATCGTGAATATAGAGCTCCCGGAAGATGTCGTCCCGAAGGATCTGCCGTGCCTTGGTGACCTGCTCATCGTACTTCAGCACCGGAAAATCGGCCAGGAAGTCGCAGGCGCACTTCATTGGAGGAGATCCTCCTCACGACACGACGGGCAGAGCAGGGTGGTGTCAAGTCTCCGGAGGTCATCAGACATCAGGCCGCACCGGCTGCATATTCCCCCCTCGATCTCCTCGGTCCTGTTTATCTCGATGAGATCGTACATCAGTTCATTGATCTCCGTCGAGACAGTCATGATGTCTCTGACGGTCACCATGCCGATCACATTATCTTGCTCGTTGACCACCGGAAGCCTTCTCACCTTGTTCTTGATCATCATCTGGGCCGCATCGCGGACGGTCTTGTCGGACTTAATCGTGATCAGGGGGGTGCTCATCACCTGGTTTACCCTGACTGTTCCCGGCCGCTTGTCCTTGGCCACAACCTTGCAGTTGATGTCTTCCTCGGTCACAATGCCGACCGGGATATTGTCCTTGAGGACGATGCAGCTTCCGACCTCGTCCCGGCACATGGTCATTGCCGCCCGGGCCACCGATTCATCGAACTGAATGGTAGTGGGGTTCCTCATCACATCCCTAAGATGCACGCGGGTATCGAAGCGTATTGCGTCTGACGAATTTTTCACGAAGTCACCCCGATGAGCGTCCCCTGGAATAAAGGGGATGGTGTGCAGTAACCTCTACTGCGGGTCATCATTATTAAATAATCGCTCTATATAATACCTCTTCCACCGATCCAGAAAGGCGGCATAAAAAGTCTAATAACTTCCTCTTCCCCATAGGGTACTTCAGGAAAGAGGATACGGGAGATATATTCGCGAAAATGACGCCCGAAGGTGACGCATGAGTATTTTTGTCCATGCCAAGAAAAGGGTCTCGAGATTTCTTTCTGCCTTCTTCCGGAAGAGGCGCTCTCGTATCGGCATATATGGGCCGCCGAATGCGGGAAAGACCACTCTTGCGAACCGGATCGCGAAAGACTGGACCGGAGAGACAGTCGGACCGGTCAGCGAGATTCCCCACGAAACACGCCGTGCTCTCCGGAAACAGGATATCACCATCACCGGGACAAACGGCAGCACCATCACCATCGATATCGTCGATACGCCCGGTGTGACAACCAAGATAGATTACAAGGAGTTCCTGGAATATGGCGTGGGGAAGGACGAGGCCATCCTCCGGGCACGGGAGGCAACCGAGGGAGTTGCCGAAGCCATGCACTGGCTCCGGGAGGACATCGACGGAGTCATCTACATGCTCGACAGCACCGAGGATCCCTTTGCCCAGGTCAATATCATGATGATCGGGATCATCGAGAGCCGGAAGCTCCCGGTCATCATCGCGGCGAACAAGATCGACTTACCGGATGCCAGCCCCCAGCAGATCAGAAATGCCTTTCCCCAGCATCCGGTCATCCCCATCTCCTGCACAGCGGGAAGTAATATCGAGGAACTGTATGAGAAGATGGTATTTCATTTCGGGTGAACCATGCAGCAGGGTGTACAGATAAATCTCATCTCGGAAGAACGACTCTCACGGCTGACCTCCATGGAGAAGATCCACCTTATCCTCGATGATGTCAGGGAGGGGACCATCGTTATCCTGGAGAAGGGTCTTGATCCCGACGAACAGAGCAAACTGATCGAGATGACCATGCTCGAGATCCTCCCCGACGGTTTCAATGGCATCGAGATCGAGACTTACCCATCTCACGAGGAAACCCCGGGCTTTCTCCGGCGGCTTCTCGGCCAGAGGTCGCCAGCCCGCCTGACGGTTATCGGCCCGGCAAACCAGCTCCGCATGATCAGGAAGGACAAGGACGTGATAAGCGCCTGGGTATCGACGAGGTGAAGAAGTGGTCCATACCTGCGTGACCTGCGGCAGGGTCTTCCCTGATTCTTCCCCCGAGATCCTTTCCGGCTGCTCCGGGTGTGGTGGCAAGAAATTCTATTTCGAACGGCCGGTATCGCATAAAAAGACATCCTCATCCCCTCCTCCCCTCCAAAAAGAGCGGGAAAAGCCGGAAGAGGAGAAACCAGTCGTATCTCCTGAAGAAGACCGGTCTTCGCGGGTGGAGAGCATCAGGATCATCGCACCCGGGACCTATGAGTTAAACATTGAGAAGATGGCCAAGTGCGACGACCGTGTCGTCAGCCTCGGGCGGGAGGGGAGTTATGCCGTGGACCTCCTCTCCATGGCCGGGAAAAAGAAGAAAAAGGGCTGATTCTGATGGATTTCCGAAAAAGACAGGGAAACCGGAACTTCCCTGTGCTTTTTTCAGAAAAAAGAAACGCCAGGTCATCTGCCGGGCTTAACTGATATTGTCGACACTGAAACCCTTGTTTGCGAGGAGCTCCTTGACCCGGTCCTTGTGATTCCCCTGGAGCTCGATGGAATTCCCTTTGACCGTCCCCCCGCAGGCGAGCTTTCCCTTCAGGTATTTTGAGAGTTCTTCAAGATCGATATCGGTTGGATCGAGGCCCTCGATGACCGTGACCTCTTTTCCATACCGGCGCTTATTGACCTTGACATTGATCCTCTGTTGTTCTTTTGCGACTTCTTCACAGATACACAGTTCCTTAGGCAGTCCACACGTCGGGCAAATCCCACCATTCATTACCAGTACGTTCAAGCTCTCGTTATATATTTGTTGGCATCATCCGGGCCATTCACGCCTTTTATCCGGGCAGCAGGGCTGCCTGGCCATTGCAGCGCCCCCTGCCTTACCCTTCATAGCTGTCAACCCTGCAGGGTTCGCAGCCCCGTGAAAGGACCTGATCAGCCTTGCTGTTATATCGGTAGACGGTTATCCCTTTGCACCCACGTTCCCGTGCCATCAGGAAGACCCGGGAGATCTCAATCGTCCCCGCGCTCTCGGGCAGGTTCACGGTCTTCGAGACTGCGTTGTCCACGTACTTCTGGACCGAAGACTGGACCCTGACATGGAATTCCGGGTCGATCTCGGGGGCGGTCCGCAGGAGATCCTTCTCATGATCCGGGATGGGCAGGTCCTGGACACTCCCCGTCCTCCGGACACGGGCAAGGAGGGAGAGGCCGCCGTACTTCGGGGCCAGGTAGCGCTCAACCGCCGGATGGACGGAGTGTATGACATGCCCGTTGATGGCCCGGGTGCCGGCAAGGGAGAAGAGGGGTTCGATTCCGCTGCTGACACCGGATATGAGATGCAGTGACCCTGTGGGTGCAACGGTGGTCACTGTCGCATTCCTCATCTCCCCCGGGTAGATACTCTTGTCTATCGCGGGAAACGAGCCTTTCTCGCGACCAAGCTCCTCGGATACGGCGTGAGCCTCCTCCTGGATGAAGCGCATGATTGATTCCGTGCATGCCAGCCCCTCGGCAGACTGGTAAGGAATCTCCATCCTGATCAGGGCATCGGCCAGCCCCATCACCCCGAGGCCCACCTTCCGGGTCTGGAGGGTCGCGTGCCGGATCTCTGGAATCGGGTAGGCATTGATGTCTATAACGCCATCAAGGAAACGGATCCCGAGCCTGACGACCTCGGACAGACCGGAGAAGTTCATCTCATTTTTTGACACGAGAGCGGCGAGGTTGACGCTGCCGAGGTTGCAGCTCTCGTAGGGGAGAAGAGGCTGCTCACCGCAGGGGTTGGTCGCTTCCAGGAGCCCGAGACCGGGGACGGCATTCCCTTCGTTGATCCGGTCAAGGAAGAGGACTCCGGGATCTCCGCACTGCCATGCAGCCTGGCAGAGAGCGTCCCAGATGTCCTTTGCAGGGCGGGTGTCCCAGACCTCGCCATTCCTAGGGTTGAGGAGGTCGTAGCTCTTCCCTCGGGAGAGGGCCTCGAAGAAATGCCGGTCAAAACCCACAGACAGGTTGAAGTTTGCAAGACCCCCTCCCTGTTTTGCGGTGATGAAAGAGCGGATGTCGGGGTGAGAACTGGCCAGCACCCCCATATTCGCCCCCCGGCGTTTCCCTCCCTGCTTCAGGGCACTGGTGGCCTCGTCAAAGACGTGGATAAAGGAGACAGGCCCGCTGGCAACCCCGGCGGTCTGGCCGACACAGTCCCCCCGCGGCCGGATATGGGTGAATGAGAACCCGGTACCTCCACCGCTCTTATGGATCAGGGCCATGTATTTGAGTGCCATGAAGATGCTCTCTATTGAGTCTCCGACCGGGAGGACGAAACAGGCAGAGAGCTGCCCACCCGGCAGGCCGGCATTCATGAGGGTGGGCGAGTTGGGGAGGAAGAGCATATCGCTCATCATTGTCCGGAATCTTCCTTCATCGGCCGTTCCGATGGCGGCAGCTACCCGGGAGAACATCTCCTCCGGCGATTCTCCGGGAAGGAGATAGCGGCCGGAGAGGAGGATCCTGGCCTCCTCAGAAAGGACCATGAGCATTCCATGATGACTGCCCTTTATTTAAAATCCTTGCCTACCTTAACATAAGATGTCAGTCCTCGTGCTCGGCACCGCATCGCACGTCGGGAAGAGCACCGTGGTGGCCGCCCTCTGCCGGGTGCTCACCAGCCGGGGGTTCTCTGTTGCCCCTTTCAAGTCACAGAACATGAGCCTCAACTCCTATGTGACCCGTGACGGGGCCGAGATAGGGATCGCCCAGGCGGTACAGGCCTTTGCCGCCCGCCTCGATCCTACGGCCGATATGAACCCCATCCTGCTCAAGCCCAAAGGCGAGAAGGTCTCGCAGGTGGTGCTGATGGGAAAGCCCTACAAGGACCTCCCGATCGATGAATACTATTGCGAGACCGGATACCTCCTCTCCCAGGCAGTTGGGGCAGCACAACGTCTCATCAGGGAGTATGGGAACATCGTTGTTGAAGGGGCGGGTGGAGCGGCCGAGGTGAACCTCTACCAGCGGGACATCGCGAACATCCTCATCGAGCGTGAACTGAAACTTCCGATCGTGCTCGTGGCAGATATCGAGAGAGGAGGGGTATTTGCCCAGGTCTGTGGCACCCTGGACCTCCTGCCCGATGATATCCGGCCTTTTGTCCGGGGGATCATCATCAACAAGTTCCGGGGGGACCCTGACCTGTTCGCCTCAGGGATCGAGATCATCGAAGATCTGACCGGGATCCCCGTGCTCGGCGTCCTCCCGATGCTCTCCCTTCCCCTGCCAAGCGAAGACTCGCTCTCGCTCGGTGATAAGCAGGCCGGTGAGTATCCGGTAGAGATCGCCATCATCCGTCTTCCCCGCATATCCAATTTCACTGATTTCGAACGCCTTGAACAGGCTGCAGCGGTCAGGTACGTGCTACCGGGTGCGCCGCTTGACGGGTACGACTGCATCATCCTGCCGGGCACCAAAAACACTGTCGAAGACCTTCTCGTTCTCCACCAGAGCGGATCCGCACAGGAGATCCTGAAGGCCAGGGAGCGGGGGGTTCCGGTCATCGGCATCTGCGGTGGCTACCAGATGCTCGGACGGGAGGTTGTGGACGACGGGATAGAGTCATGCAAAGGGGTGATACCCGGTCTCTGTCTCCTTCCGGTTGTTACCCGTTTCTCCCGCTACGAGAAGACCACCGAGCAGGTCGTCAGGACGGCTGCGAAGAGAGGGCCCATACTCTCTGCCATGGGGACGGTGCGGGGATACGAGATCCACATGGGGGAGACCGGGAGAGAAGGGGGAGAAGAGGCCTTCTCCGGTGAAGGTACGGTCTCCGGGGACGGTCTGGTGATTGGGACCTATCTCCACGGCCTCTTCGAGAATCCCTCTGCGGTGTCCGCCCTCCTCTCCTTCCTCTACGCGCGAAAAGGGCTCGTCTATACGCCACCGTCCGGAGGGGATGACGCGGACCCCTACGACGCCCTGGCGCGGGAGTTTGAGCGACACGTGGCGCTCGATCCCATCCTCGCCCTTTTCGAACGGTGACCTTCAAGAGACAGCAGGGTTTTCTTTCACCCTTGTCTCAGCTCACCCGATGATGTTCATCATGCTGCGATAGCCTTCATTCCGGTGGTCGGCACAGGTCACGGCCTCGACCTCCCGGAGGTTCACCTCGTCGCAGGACCGCTGCTTCACGCAGAAAGCCAGGGCAGGGGACGGTACGTACTCGCCTCTGACCCGGAAGGACCGGGAGTACACGCAAAAACGGCAGTGCTCGATGGTCTCGTCTCTGCCGGGAAGACAGGCGACCTTACCGGACCTGACCTCGAGGATGCGGTGCTCATACCCGGACACGATGTCTCACCGACCCTGGCAGCAATCTGTTCCTGGTATTCATCCTCTCTGTTCTCATTCTCCTTCAGGGACACCGAAGACCACCGGTCTCCGGGCCAGTTCACCGAGCAGGACCTCGAGAGAGTGGCGGAGGGCTGGAAGTTCTTTCTCCAGATCCGAGATCTTTTGTTCGAGGGCAGAGATCTTCACCTTCAGCGCTGCGATGCGGGACTCTGCCTGCGTGGCCTGGGCCTCGAACTCCTTCATCCGCTGCCGGTACCTGCTCTGATGGCAGTCGTGGTCGGCGGTGCGAAACGCCGACCGGGCCGCTTCCAGCCGGATGACGTCCTGCTCTATGCGGCCGAGAAGGTCGCCATCCGGAGAGAAGAGCTCCCTCTCCTCCTTGTTCTTGAGCGTTATCTCCCCGGTCTGCACCATACTGCTCACCACGGGAAGGGTTCTTCGGAGCACCGGGAGGAGCTGGTCCTTGTCAGGGATCCCGGACCCTGCCAGGAGGTCGACCGCCTCTTCCAGCCCTTTTGCCGCTGCCGCTCCCTGTGACCGGGAGACGAGCTTCTCGCTCTTCCGGAGGACATGTGAGATCACCGCGAGATCGGCCCTGATGCTCCTCTCTTCATGTTCGACGGCAGCCCTGCTGGCCTCCAGCGCTGCACGGAGAGTTGCCGCCTCTTGGGCATCCGGACCCGTCTCGAAGGAAGCCGCCATCTCATGGACCCCCTGCAGCTCTTTAGTCACGACGATAATCTCCTGTCCGTGCCGATCGATATCTGCCCGGGCACTCTTCTGTTCAGAAGAGGCAGCAGAGTACCGGGAGAGATCGTGGCGGGCCCTGCCGATGGCATCCCTCCTCTTCCTCGCCTCGGCAATTGCCGGGGTCATGGAATTGACCTCTCTCCCGATCCGATCCACGGTCTCTTTGATCTTTTTCATCTCTTCGGGGAAAACTCCCTGAAGGTATCTTCCCGGCCCTGAGATCCCCTTCACGCATCCTTTGAGGCACTCGCCGACTGCGGTGTAAAACTCCTCGGGGTCGGGCGGGAGTTCTTTTGATACCGCAGAATACATGGCCTTCTGGAAGAGCGGGAGGGTGTTTTTGGCCACCTTTTCCAGTTTCGGGTGATACGCCTCTTCCCGTTCCTTCGAGGATATCTCATCAAGAAGGCAGTGGAGTTCCTGTCTTTCGGTCTCAACTGCCTGGCGGGGGGCGTTTGTCTTCTCGTACAGGCTTACCGTCACATCCTGGAGGCTGGTTTCCAGGAACGGTGCGACCTCGTCAATCCCGAGAGTCAGGGAAGCCTCTTCTTTCCCGGGTTTGAGCATATCCTTGAGAAACTTAAACATGGGCCTTCACCTAGAACGTCTGCCCACCGGTCACGGGTCCTGCACAATCGTCTGCCGCGATCTGGAGGAGACGGGCCGAGCCGTCGATCTCCCGGATGACATCGGCTACGGGGACAGGGACAAGGTGTTCCCAGGGTTCACCCCGGAGCATCCGCCTTCTTATCTCGGTCCCGCTGTGCAGTTCCCGCGCATACAGCGACGGGGATTTGACCGGTATCCCCTCTTCGGCAAACAGGCGCATCACGAGTGGGTTGCTCGAGTAGATCAGATCAAAGGGAGGGGTCATCGATCGGACATGGGCGACCCAGAGGGCGTTCCTCTTGATGTCCTCGATGGGGATGACGTAGAGAGGGATCCTTATCTTTTTGAGTGACCGGGTGATCATCAGGATACGCTCCC
>JAJRBS010000197.1 GCA_028679325.1 Methanoregulaceae archaeon
ATGAAGATGAACCAGGGAAAGGTCCCCGGCCCGCCGGTTATCCACCAGATAGCGATGAGGAAGATGTTGACCAGGATGTAGATCGCGAAGTGCGTATAGAATCCGGCCTTCTCCTCTGCCCTTTTCCGGGCAATCTGTCGGAGCTCGTCATCGGTTGCCATGCATATCACCTTGTTTTCAGAGTGGATGAGAGTGACGGGCTGATAAACCTCACTCTTCCCGGCGACTGCCATCGGAAGGCGCAGGGGACTCTTCCCGGGAAGCTTCAAACGCGTTTGAGGCTAATGATTGGTTACATGGATCGCTACAAGTGCACCAAGTGCAGCGAGGAATTCTTTATGCAGGGGAACTACAGCTGCTGCAGCCCTGCCGTCGGGCCCCACTTCTGCCCGGACTGCGGGGGCCTCCTCCACCGGATAGCTTCAACCTATATCTGTTCGCGGGAATGTGACGAGGAGTAAAGGGAAGGTCCCCGGTCCTCGGATCTCCCTGCTTTTGTGCCCGGACTGACCAGATAAAAAGATGCGGCTGCCCGGAAAGGGGATGCCTCCTCCTCAATCCCCAAGCTTCTTCAGCGAAGCGGCGATGAAGGCCGGGATGTCCCGGGGATCGCGGGAGAAGACCAGGTTGCCGTCCTCGACCACCGGCTCGTCCACGAACTCTGCTCCCGCGTATTTGATGTCCTGGATGATCGAGACATAGCCGGTTATCCTCCTCCCCGTGATCACCTGGGCGGTGATGAGCAGCTGGGCGGCATGGCAGATGCCGAGGACCGGTTTTCCGGACAGCACGAACTCGCGGACAAAGGCCACGGGCTCAGGATGTGCCCGGAGCCTGTCCGGCGAATATCCTCCCGGGATGAAGAGGGCATCAAAGTCCCTGACCCGGGCATCGCTGACCGGGACCTCGATCGTCACCGGGGTCCCGTGTGCCTTCCCGGTGACCGTCTTTCCTCTCTTCATGCCGACAGTCACGACCCTGTGCCCGGCGGCAGTAAACGCCCCCGCCGGCTGTGAGTATTCCACGTCCTCGAACATGTCGTCAAGAAGGGCAGCGACCGTCTTCATGGCAGGTTCATACGTCTGCAATCTCATAATAATTTTGGAGGTCCGCGGGAGGAACCGCAGAGCTTTCGGGTATACATGAGACGTCCATGTATTGAACCGCGGATACCAGAAAATTAAAATAATCCTGGGTGACCAGCAGAGAACAGGCATGATCCAGCTGATTGCCGGATGAATAGCCGTATGCAGCAGCCAACAACCAGATGAATACCACCAGGATCCGGAAGAGTTCAGCAGACATGAAAGCTCCTACATTTCGATGCTGTGAGTCCCAAGGACATCTGCCCGGCGTTTTCCTGCACTATCCGCATGGCTTCATGCCGAACAACTGCACCTGCTCACCTTTCTTCACCCGGGGAAGAGTACTACCCCTCCCCGGGACGAACAGGTAGGTGGCCGGGGGTATCCACCCTCCCGGCCACTGGCAGTCTGTCAAAACAGTTCCGGTTGCCCAGGGTTCACCGTGACCCTGGACACACGGGAATGCCTCCATTTCTGTCTTTTAAACCCCAAGTTTAATCCTCTGGCCCGGCGAGAATTATCGGGAATTGACATGGATTTTATCGAACTGGTCAAAGGAGTCCTCCTCTCGCCGACCGAGACCTTCCGGAAAGTCAGGCCTGCCGACCTCGGGGAGACACTGAAGTATTACCTGATCCTCGTGGTGATCTACACCATCCTCTCGGTGATCATCATCCTGGTCGCCATCTCTTCTGCATGGGCGGTGATCGCCGCCCTCCTACCCGCCCTCGGTCTCACAGCCCCTGCAGTCGCTGGGTTAGGGATAATTCTTATAGCCATAATCCTGATCTTTGTGCACCTCCTGGTGCTCTTCATCGGAGCGGCCTGGGTCCACCTCTGGGTCTGGCTTCTCGGCGGGAGGAAGGGCTACATGATGACCCTCAAGGCGCTGGCTTACGGTGACACCCCCTACCTCCTCCTCGGGTGGATCCCGTTCATCGGCATCTTCGGGGCACTCTGGAGCTTCATCCTCTGGATCATCGGGGTGAAAGAGCTCCACGAGATCTCCTCCGGCCGGGCCGCTGCCGCGGTGATCCTGGCCGCATTAGTTATCCTGATCTTCATCATCCTCATCGCCGCGGTGTTCCTTATTGCCGCCGTGAGCGTGATCCCGGGCAGCCCGATGCCCGCATATTAACACTTTTTTTCCAGCCGGTCTCAGGTATTCATCATGCATTCCGGAACCACATTCCAGGGGGTCGTCGCCTTCCACGGCCACTCCTGCCCGGGGCTGGCCATCGGCTACCGTGCCGCCATCGCCGGGCTCCGGGAACTCGGGGTGGACAGGCCAGGGGACGAGGAACTGGTGGCCATCGTTGAGAACGATGCCTGCGGCATCGATGCCGTCCAGGTGGTGGCCGGGACAACGCTCGGAAAGGGAAACCTCATCTTCCGGGACTATGGGAAGAGGGCTTACACCTTCATCAACAGGAAGACAGGCGAGGCGGTCCGGGTCGCCGAAAGGCCTGAGTTTTCGGAGAAAAAGGGCGATCCTGAGATGACCCGTCTCCGGAGGAAGGTGGCTGACGGGACGGCGACTGCCGCTGAAGAAAAACAATTCTCACGGCTCTCTGATACCTACGTCAAGGAACTCCTGGCCCTCCCTGAGGAGGAGATGTTCTCGATCTCCCGGGTGATAGCCGAGGTACCTGAACGGGCGCGGATCTTCCGCTCTGTCCGGTGCAGCATCTGCGGCGAGACGATGGCCGAGTCGCGGGCGCGGGTCCGGGAGGGCAGGTTTGTCTGCATCCCCTGTTCCGAGCCGTACGGGCGGGGATGGGGCTGATGAAGTCAGAGGAGAAGAAAAGATTTTTTTTGCGTTCCCTCAAGGGAACCCGTCCTTCCTATCAGCCGGTCAACCAATGGTTGTGTGGATCAAAGATCGGCTCCGGCACACTGTCGTTTATGCAGTGATATTCATTTTCGTCGCACCACGACAAAAAGAAAGATCCTCTGAACGCACTCACTCGCTGGCTTCACAGATGGCGAGTTGGTACATCCAGTCAAGGAGGCGCGGGCAGAGCTCGACCGTGCACTCCATGTCGCAGGCGATGCAGGGGATGAGCTCCTCCCCGGCAAGGAGCTTCGAGGGGTCGACAGGCCGGCGCCGGGCCTTCAGCACGAAGGTCTTGATCCCGTTCTTCCGGAACTCGATCCGCTCGATCATCCCGGAGTCGATGAGCTTCTTGACGATTCGGGAACATTTCCTGCTGTCGACGTCGAGGATCTTCCAGAGGTCGCTTTGGAGCACCCCTTCGGGCTTCTGCTGGATCACCCGGAGGGCATCATCTATGGACTGTGTCAGCATACGGTTTCAGCTGCTCGGAGAGATCGAGAGGATATTGTTCCCGCGGATGACGACTGTCCCGAGGTTCCTTCCCCGCTGGTTGTCCACGAACTCGGTGGTCTCGTCCATGTGGATGTTGAGGTACTCGTCGACCGCCACCAGGCGGCCCTGGAGCTTCCGGTTGTCGTCCTTGATCTCGACCATGATCCGGGAGTCGACGAGCGAGAACACCTTCTTGATAGGCAATACAATCCCGTTAACCATCTTGCCTTGTATTGGTCAGGGTAAAATATTAAAGGTTCCTTCCCGCTGAACCGGTCTCTGTCAGCAGGGGACCTTACTCAGTCAGAGGCTCCCAGCGGCTGGCGAGCTGTTTCTCGACGCCCGGGAGCGTGGTGTACTCCATCTCGTCAAGCGAGAGGCGGTGCGGCTCGAACGGGCCATGGGCCCGCAGCATGTCCGCGATCTCGTTACAGCGGTCCCGGACCCGGTCAAACGCAGGGTCATCGAACATGTCCGCCGGACCGATCAGCTTGCCGTTGCAGACCTGGAATCCCAGGCAGACCACGCGGGGCGGGCCATCGAAGCGGGTGCAGTTGGCATCCGGCAGCCCGACCGG
>JAJRBS010000201.1 GCA_028679325.1 Methanoregulaceae archaeon
ATGGGGTAAGAGCCCATCTGCCGCCCAAAAGAGGTCTCACCCTCCTTCTCGATGATGACCTCGGAGAGGACTGTTGCGGCCGGAAACACTTTCCGGAGCATCGGGAGGTCGAAGCTCTTCCGCACCGATTCCTTGAAGGACCGGAACACTGCCGGGTACTTCCCGAGCGTGTTCTCCCCGTACGCTCTCGTTCCCTCGAACGGCATGAGCTGACGGATATTCACCCGGCGGACCAGGAGGCCGGAGGCAAGAACCCGGGAGAGGAACTGCTCGTTGAGCTCGTAGGTCTTCCGGGTCTCCCCGGCCAGGCCGGAGATGAAATTCAAACCGGGAAGGAGTTCCGGGACGCCGCGTTTCCTGTCAGCCCCCTCATCGTTCACCACCGAAATAGCCCGCATGACCTCGTCGGGCCCGGCCTTCAGGTTGTTCTCCCTGATGACCGCCGGGTCGGCGGTCTCCATGCCAAAAGCGGCAACGTCCCCTGGGGTGTGGTGCCGGACGATGGCCCGGAGACCCTCCCGGGAAGCATCTTCGTGGCGGGCGATGGTCCCGGGGTTGACGTTGTCGATGTGGAGGGTCTTTAAATCCGGGGCAGCGGCCCGGACTTCCCGGAAGAGCTGGTCAAGGAGCTCCGGCCGGGGAACCGGGAACTCTCCGCCTCCCGAACCGTATACCAGGAGATCAGGCTGCCGGCCCAGGCGGAAGTGCCGGGCCCCGGAGTTCGAGAGGGCCCGGACCTCTTCGGCAATACCCCCGATACTCCGGTAACGGGGTTGCCCTGCGAAGGGCTCGGTGCAGAACGAACACCCGCCGGTCTCTCCTCTCGGGCACCCCTGGGCCGTCTCGGTCTCGATCATGACCCAGGGATAGTTGGGGTGCTGGCAGATGATCCCGGCGCCGGTGATACTCCAGGGGTCCGATCTCCGGTAGTCCTGTGTCCCGTGAGTCTGGCCACCGGAGAGGTAGCTGTCGAGTGCTTCGGCCGGGGGTCCGGTGAGGAGCTGGTCGAAGTCCGGCACCGCCTGGGAGATGGCCTTTCTCCCCCCCTGCGGCGAGTAGCCATGGACAATGGGACCGCAGAGGAGCCGTTCCCACCCCCGGAGCATGGTGCCGATCTGCTGGATCTCTGTCAGCGTCGCCGGGGAACCGCCGAGGTATTTTCCCGGTACCGTGACCCCGGCAACCATGACCGCGATGCCCCTGCTGCCGGAGGTCTTCAGGAGGCCGGGGTCTTCCCGGATCTGGTCGATGGTGAGGTAGCGGGGCTCCCGGTCATGTTCGTGAAGGACACCGGCGATGTAACGGATGTAGGGCGATATATACGGAGGGACACCAAGGCAGGCCGGCTCGTCGACATAACCATCGATGATGAGGGCCTCAGCAGGCATAGCCGAGGACCGCCAGCAGCCGTCTTGCCCACCGGAGCTTTCCCCTCTTGACAGGTCCGACGGACTGGTCATCGAGGTCGAACCCGGCAAAGAGGAGCCGGTCTGCACCCAGGTGAACGGCAGCAAAAGCCGGGCGGTCTCCGTCTGAAAAGCCCCCGAAGTTGTACAGGGGCGGAAACGGCAGGGCTTGCGTGGTTCCGAGGACCGGTCCTTTGAACCGGGGAGTCCAATAGCGGAGAAGAGGGATGTTGTCCCCGTGGGCATGGACCACCATCAGGGTCCCCTCCCTGTTCAGGGCAAGGTAATCGTCCGTTACGCCGTCAAGATCGGTGAAGACCGCATCGGGCCGGATCCCGGCCCGGGCGAGCACCAGGCAGGCTGCATCGGCTGCGAAGACCGAACCCTGTATTCGGTCCAGGTCATGCTCGAGGCAGGGAGCGTTCCCGCAGACTGTGACCGTCTTCTTCCGGCAGAGAGCGGCAAGGAGAGGAAGGCAGTCTGTCAGAAGAAGAGATGCGAGAACCTGTGCAGCGCTCTCGTCACTGGTCCTGTCAAAGCCGAATTCATCGAGGATCTCAAGATAGTAGGGTTCCCACTCCTCAAACTCCATTCTTCTCCTCGTTCTCAAGCCCGACCAGGTCGGCAATGCGCCCGATCAGGGGATCGATCACCAGGCCGAGAAGACCTTCCTTATCCCTGACATGGGAGAAGTAGAGGAGGGGGATGGTGGCGGCAGCCATCTGGGGGTGACCTCCTGCATCCCCGATATCGCCAAAGGCCTCGCGGAGCACGTTCCCGATGTGGGTCCGGACATCGTGGTTCCGTGCCGACATGACCACGGAGTCGTCCGATATCCCGTAGACCACCGCCGTGTTCACCCCTTCAAGGCTGATCAACAGGTCAGCAGCCTGGGGCAGGGCATCGCGGTTCCGGATATAACCAACGTCCGAGAAGAGGTATCCGCTCCTGATCACCCGGTTCGCGATCGCCTTGCCGAGCACATCGAGGGTCTCCTGGGGGAGCGAAGGGGACATGATCTGGTCGAGGAGACCGGGATCGGTCAGGGGGAGGAGAAAGGCGGCGTTGTTCAGGTCCTCGGGGGTCACGTTCCGCCGGAAATCATGGGTGTCGGACCTGATGCCGTAGAGAAGGCCGGTGGCCACCTTCCGGTCGACTCCGATATCGAGCTCCTGGAGGTACTGGGCAAAGATACTGGCGGTGGCCCCGAGGCCGGGACGTACGTCGCTGAAACTGACCGCCGGATCTTCTCCGGCGATGTCC
>JAJRBS010000003.1 GCA_028679325.1 Methanoregulaceae archaeon
ACCGGCTCCCATGGCAAGACCCTTGGCCGTGTCCTCGTAGAGCGCGAACCCGATCAGGATGTTTTCTTCCCCGTATGCATTCACCGCTTCACTTTCCCTCATACCGACGCTGGCGATCTCCGGGTCTGTGAAGACAGCGGACGGGACGAAACTATCATCCATCTCCACGGTCTCTCCAAGAATTGCGTTGCGATACACCACGCGGGCTTCCTGGTTCGCCAGGTGCTTGAACGGGTGGAGCCCGGTGCCATCGCCGAATGCCCATATCCCCGGCTGGGAGGTGCGGCGGAATGTGTCAACGATGATCCATCCCTTGTTATCGACAGCGATGCCTCCCTTTTCAAGGTGGAGGAGGTCGTTGTTCGGCGATCTGCCTGTTGCTACCAGCAATTCTTCGGCGACTAGCTCAACGATCGTACCGTCACCCCTGTTGACAGTAGTCACCACCTTCCCATGCACCCCGGCCTTTCTCACCGAACTGACCTCGTGATTGGTGAGGATCTTCAGATGTTCGCCAAGCCGGCTCCGGGCAAAGGCCGACACCTCCGGCTCCTCATCGGGAAGGAACCGGGGGTTTCTCCCGATGATAGTCACGGCAGAACCCATGGCCGACAGGAAGTGCCCGTACTCGGCGGCAATGTAGCCTCCTCCGATGATCACGATGCTCTCCGGAAGTTCTTCAAGCGACAGGAGGGTATCACTGGTGAGGTACCCGGCCTCTCCCAGGCCGCTCACCGGTGGAACCGACGGACGGGAACCGGTGCAGAGGAAGATCAGGTCTGAGCTGATGACAGAGGAGCCGACTTTCAGGGTTTTTGGTCCCACGAATTCGGCGGTATCGGTGAAATAATCGATATCCTCTGCCTGCCGGAGGCTCTCCCCTATGGCTTCGATATCAGGATCGACAAGGCTTCGCATCCGTTCCATGACCGCAGGGAAAGATACGGCCGGGTTACCGGTGGAGATACCAAATTCGGATGCCCCTTCGATTATCCGGACCAGTTCCGCTGAATACAGGAGGATCTTAGACGGGATGCATCCCCGGGTCAGGCAGATCCCTCCCGGCCGGTCTTTGTCAATGACGGCTGCCCGTGCACCTGGGTTCCTGGCGATGAAAGCTTCGATGAGCTCGAGCCCTGACCCGGTGCCGATCAGGATTGCGCCATAGGGGACGCTGTCGGTCATACGACTCCATCAGGTCACATTCCTATTTATCAGTGCTGTCCGTCACCGGCTCTCCAGACAGCGCCTTCCTCCAGGGCATTGCAGATATTTTTCCGTTAACTTCTTGCCGGCCGCAGTAGAATCATTCCACCACATGAGTTATCTCGTGTATGTCGCCATTTTCGGGGCAGCTGTTGTTTTTTTCCTCTGGCTGCGGGACGCCAGGATATTCTACCGGACCGGGCTTCCCGGTTACCGCCGCGCCGCCTACCGGGGCATCATCTACGGTGCGGTTGCTATCCTGGGAGTGGCTATGACATACCTTACCTCGCTTGAGATCCTCGGGCTCGGCATCATCCTGGCCGCACTCTACCTCCAGGGAAGGGAAGAGAAGGAGAAGATCTGGACCTCCGAGAGCACCATGGACCGGTTCTTCGGGAAAACCGCTCCCGGCATCGGGAAGGCCCGGCCATGACCATGATCCAGAAACCCCGGGGGACGAGGGACTTCCTCCCCGACGAGATGGAGCAGCGCCGGGAGGTGGAGGGTTTCATGCGGCGGATCGCCGGGACCTGGGGGTACCGGGAGATCTGCACCCCCGAATTCGAGGAGCTCGAGCTCTTCACGATCCGGTCCGGCGAAGGGATTGTCGGGGAGATGTATGTCTTCGAGGACAAGGGGGGCAGGATGATGGCGCTCCGCCCGGAACTGACAGCCCCTGTCCTCCGGATGTACGTCAACGAAGGACGAACCCTTGCTAAACCCCTGCGCTGGTACTACTTTGCCGACTGTTTCCGGTACGAACGCCCCCAGAAGGGGAGATACCGCCAGTTCTGGCAGTTCGGCGTAGAGCAGATAGGTGCTGATTCTGCCCTCGCCGAGGCCGAGGTCATCATGATGGCGGGGGAGATGCTTGCCGCAAGCGGGATATCTTTCTCCCTCCACGTCGGTCACCTGGCTTTCATGCGGAGTCTCCTCTCCGGGCTCGAACCGGGTGACCAGAAGAAGGCCCGGATGTTCCTTGATAAGAAGGATAACCAGGGACTGGAAGGATATTTCGCCTCGATCGGGCAGGAAGATCTGGCCTCCTCCCTGACATCCCTTGCCGGATGCAGGGACCTCCCGTCTGCCTTCTCTCTTACCGGGGATATTCCCGAGAAAGACCGCATCTGTGAGCTCTTTTCAATCCTCGATGCAGCAGGAACACGCTACGAGCTCGACCCGGGAATTGCCCGGGGTCTTGACTACTACTCGGGCATGGTCTTTGAGGCCTATGCAGAGAACCTCGGGGCCGAGAACCAGGTCCTCGGAGGGGGTACCTACCGCCTGGCCCACCTGTTCGGTGGCGAAGAGACCCCCTCCTGCGGCTTTGCCGTGGGGTTTGACCGGGTGATGGTCTCCCGCGGGGAGAAGAGCCGTCAGGCAGCTCTTGTGGTCGGTATCGCATCCACCCCGGAAGGGCTCGAGTATGCCCTGGCCGCAGCCAGCCGATTCCGGGAAGCGGGGCTCCGTACCGAGCTTGCCCTTTCAGGAAAATCACTTGGACAGCAGCTCTCAATTGTCGCACGCTCGGCCGATTTCGCCCTGATTATCGGGAAGAGGGAGAGCGACGAGGGTATGGTTACCCTGAAGGACCTCCGATCAGGGGCCCAGAAGATCCTCGCCCTTGACGATGCCATCGCGGAGGTGAAAGGGAGTGAGCCTCGCTGACGAGCTCGCGAAACAGCAGCGGAGCATCAGCGTTGCCGAGTTTTTCGAACGAAACAAGCATCTTCTCGGGTTTGATTCCCCTACCCGGGGCGTCATCACCACCGTCAAAGAGGCTGTTGATAATGCCCTTGACGCTTGCGAAGAGGCAGGCGTCCTCCCTGACATCTACATAGGCATCCGCCGGCAGACAGCCGACAGCTTCCGGATCATTGTCGAGGACAACGGCCCGGGGATCGTCCCCCGTCAGATTCCTTTCGTCTTTGGCAAACTGTTGTACGGATCCCGGTTCCACCAGATCCGCCAGAGCAGGGGTCAGCAGGGGATAGGGATCAGCGCGGCGGTCCTCTATGCCCAGCTCACTACCGGGGTCCCGACTCTCATTATCTCCCGGACCGGGGCCGATACCCGGGCAAGGCGTCTGGAGATCCTGATCGACATCGAGAGCAATGAACCACGGATCGTCTCTGACGAAGAGATGGAGTGGGACAGGACCCACGGCACCCGGATCCAGATCGAGTTCAAGAGCAGTCTCGCATCGAAGAAGAGGCTGATCGAGTACCTCAAGTACAGCTCGGTGGTCAATCCCCATGCCCGGATCAGGCTTGAGCTGGACGACGAGACTCAGCTCTTTGACCGTGTCAGTGACGAGGTCATCGCCTGCCCGAAACCCATCAAACCGCACCCCCACGGGACAGAGATTGGCCAGCTCCGGCGGATGCTCTCCCACAATTCCAGCCCGCTGCAGGAATTCCTGACCGGGTCCTTCTCCCGGGTAGGGAAGAAGACTGCCGAGGAGGTCTGCCGGAAGGCATCGCTGGATTGCACGAAGGATTCGGCCTCGCTTTCACCTGACGAACAGAAGAGGCTGATCGAAGCCCTTCAGGCCACAAAGATACCTCCTCCCCCGGTCGCCGTCTGTCTCTCCCCGATTGGTGAAGAACTGATCACCCGGGGAATCGAGAAGGAGTTTGAGCTCGACTTCATCAGGGCACGGACGCGGCCCGGATCCGTCTACTCCGGCCAGCCCTTCCTTGTCGAAGCAGCCATCGGTTACGGGGGGAAACTCCCACCAGAAGGAAATGCCACCATCCTCCGGTTTGCCAACCGGGTCCCCCTCATGTACCAGCAGGGAGCCTGCGCCATCACCCAGTCCATCGCCGGCATAAACTGGAAGACCTACGGGATTTCCCAGTCCGGTCTCCCGACCGGTCCGCTGCTCGTCCTGGTCCACGTGGCATCGACCAGCGTACCGTTCACGAGCGAGAGCAAGGATGCCATCGCCTCAATCCCCGAGATCGAGAAGGAGATTGTCCTCGCCCTCCAGGAGCTTGGCCGGGACCTGAAACTCTACCTCTCCCGCCGTGACCGGAACAGGCTTCAGGAAGACCGGGCCCGTGCGGTCTGCGCGATCCTCCCGGATCTGGCCGAAAAAGTGGCAGAGATCGTCGAGGAGACTCCTCCCGATATCTCGCCTATCGAAGGGCGGATCATGAGAAAGCTGGTGGCCCGCAAACGCACCAGGAAAGGTTCGGTCTCGCTCGAGATCTCCAATTATACCCAGAACCGGGTCGATGTGGCTCTCTACGACCTGTCCGGCGATGAGGCTTCGGATGCTGTACCGGCCCCGGATTTTACTACCCGGATGGAGGACGAGTTCACAAAGGTATGGAAGATCAGTATTGACCCCACCCACTCGTGGGTGGCACGGTACTCGGGACAGGGTGGGGGAGCGATAGAGCTCCGGGGCATGGATCCCCGGGATGTTGTGGTGGTGGACCTCGATGAGTAAGAAGGAGACCGATCATGAAGCGACACGGAAACTGGTGGGGATCGCCCGGGCCTGGTACGACCAGATGGTGACCGGACTGGTGCCATCCATTTCCCTGCCGACCCGGACCAAACAGAACATTGCCTACGACGATGAATCAGAGGTGTGGAAGTACGGTGACAAGGAAAGCATCCGCTCGGCTGGGTCGGCAAAGAGCGCCCTCCATCTCCTGAAGATGTCGTTTGTCATCTGGTTTTTAAAAAAACAGATTGCCGAGAACCGCTCCTCGACACTGAGGGAGCTTTACTACATCTCTGAAGGTTGGAAAAAGGCAAAGTTCCAGGCCCAGGACGAGAGCAATTTTCTCATCGAGGACCTTGAGATCCTCACCGATATGCAGAGAGAGGCCTTCCATCTGAGGCCTGAAGAGGACGGGGCCACCATCTTCGGTCCCCTGAAGCTCCGTGAGGCTACCCGGCGCGGGTCAAGGGACATTCACTGCCAGGACGATGTCGGAGAGGCGGGATACCAGATACCCACGAACGTGGAAAATATCGAGTTCCTGTCCCACGATGCACGGTTCGTGATCGCAATCGAGACCGGTGGTATGTATGCCCGTCTCATCGAGAACGGCTTTGACAGCCAGCATTCAGCCATCCTCGTCCACCTGAAGGGACAGCCGGCCCGTTCCACACGGCGGATCCTCAACCGGATAAATGATCAGTTCGGACTCCCGGTGGTAGTCTTCACGGATGGTGATCCCTGGTCCTACCGTATCTATGCAAGCGTCGCCTACGGGGCGATCAAGAGCGCCCACATCTCCGAGCTCCTGGCCACGCCGAAAGCCCAGTTCGTTGGTGTGCAGCCAAGCGACATCCGCGACTACAACCTCCCGTCCGATAAACTTACCGAGAAAGATGTCGCCGCCCTCAGGAGCGAGCTCACCGATCCCCGGTTCTGCTCCCCCTACTGGAAGGAACAGATCGAGCTCCAGCTGGCCCTCAACCTCAAATCGGAGCAGCAGGCCTTTGCAGCCCGGGGCCTCGACTTCGTCACCCGGGAGTACCTCCCGGCACGCCTCTCTGCCATGGGGATTATCTGAATCATCGGGAAGAGGTCATCGCGGAGGCCTCTGACCATGACAGCAGGAATTATTTCACAATTTCAGATTGGTCCTGCCCCTTAGCTGTTCCAAGGTCCCCTAGCTCAAAGTTTTTCCATTTTTTTTTCAATCTCGAAAATAGTTGAGATTCTTTTCAGACAAAGAACCGGAACATGATCCAGGCAATGAGAACCATGATGATCGAGTATTTGAGCCCGGCGACAGCCCTCCCTTCCCCCATCTGCCCGGCAACAAGGCCTGAGAAGAGGCCCTGAAGGATGGCTGCATGGGCAAACAGCCGGCCATAGAGGGCGAGGTCAATAGCGGCCCCAAACCTGGCCGCGCCCCCACCTACTCCTGACGCGGCGGAACCAGCCGTTGCCATCACCGTCAGGAATGTTGTGACCAGGATGTAGATAACGAAGACAAAGACAAAAAACGAGATCAGTACGATGACGATGTAGATCAGCATGTTGTTCCGCCGCTCCATACGCAGCGATATGAACTCGTAACTGTCGCTCGCCGCCGCCCTGAGAACCTCGCTCACATCGCCTCCTGCCTTGCTGGCCTTGGCGATGAGATCGATACTCCTGTCCGTCAGTGGCGTCGCGAGCCGGACCCTGAACCTCTGGATGGCCTCGATGAAGGTGACATTCCAGGACATCTCGTTGTCAAGCCTCCGGACGTAGGGGGTGAGCGTGCTATAGTCGCTCTGGGCCACAAGGTGAACGGCGTTGGGCAATGTCATACCGGAGTCGTTCATCCCCGCCAGGTCCCGGAAGAAGTTCGGCAGGGCTTCTTCGATATGGCGACGGCGGGAGGATTCCTTGAAATCGAGAACGGCGAGGGGCACGGCAATGATCAGGAAAGTGAATATGGCAAGGTCGTCGACAACGGTCGAGAGGTACAGAGCGTTCAACCCATACGCGTTGAGGATATATGCTGTTCCGATAAGGAAGAACAGGATCCCCACCGGGATAGTGATGTACAGCGTATTTATCGGATTTCTCGTGAGCACCCTGACCGGGTGCCTTATCAGGAGTCTGATACCATGCTGAGAGGCCTGGTATTTCCCAATCTTCTGGACGATCTCTTCCTGCTCCTGTGCAAATTCCGTCGCCTCGCTCGTGCCGAGATCGGCCTTCGCTGTCTTATCCTTCTTCAGCAACCGGTTGAGGCCCGCAAGCCTTCCTGCGGGTTTTTCCGTCGCCGGCACCTGCTGCTGATCCTTTGCGTTCTCGGCCTGCCCAGAAGTCGACAAAACTGGCTCGCCGCCTTCTTTACTCGGGCCCTTAAAAAAATCCTTTATGGCCATGGCTAGGTCTCCGGTGTCATGGAGCTGATAAGGATCACGAACATGATACTCCCGAATGGTATGACGAGGTAGATGATGATGTACAGGAAGATCGGCTGGGACTGATTGGAAAGGATCGACATGATCGACTGGAGAATGATGAGGAAGAGCGGGCCGGCCACCATCGCTGTCACGTAGGACTCGGCTATCAGACCGAGGGTCTCCAGGAAAAGTTTCTGGGTCTGGCGGTTTTCCAGCGCGTACTGTTCGGCCTTCGTCCTGAAATAGTCGGTGAGATTGCTGCCACTCGATATGCAGCCCATGGAACCCTGGAGGAACTCCTTCATCCGGTAGCTCGGTGTGGTCGAGGAGACCAGCCGGAGGGCGTCGGTCAGGTCCTTTCCGTACAGGTCGATCTCGAGGGCGATAAACCGCGCTTCCGTGGCAGCCTGACCGTAAATCGGGCTGTTCCCGAGCTGGCGGAATATTTCTGCCGGAGGGATTCCTGCCGTGGACATGGCGGTAATATAGTTGATGGCGTAAGGAAGATTTGCATCGATGTTCCTCTTCCGGTTACCGGAAACGAATCCCGGGTAGAGAAGATAGACGACGAATGTGCCACCGCCGATGACTGCAAAGGAGATGATAACGGCAAGCACAGTTCCGATAATAAGCGAATACTGGGAAAGGGAAAAAATGAACTCAGGTACGGCCCCCTGGTACTGGAACATTCCCGGTATATTCAAAATCCATGTGAATAATCCGAGAACCAGGGCGGACAAGATTCCCACGATACCAGAGACAAAGTAGGCGGTCGAGAGATAAACCTCGAAGGGGACCTTCATTCTCGCCGTCAGGAGGGAGTTCCGGAGGTCCGCGTACTTGTCCCGCTTTTTTCCGGCATAGGGTCCAAGCAGCCTGAAGGCCAGGCGTTCGATGCTATTCATACAAGTCGGCCCGGACCGTTTCCATAACTTTCCCCGGGTCCCTGAAGTACTGGATGAGGATGTTGCTCACATCGCGGTACTCGCGGATCTTCTTCACCCTCATCCATTCGAGCACTTCCTGCCGCATCTTGAGCTCTTCCCGCATCCTGCTCTCGGACCATCCCCGGGTCTCCATGATCTCCTCGAGAACAAAGGATTTCCCGGAATACGTGATCTCATCGGTAACAGGGTGCCAGCGGAAAACTTCGTTTGTTATCAGTTCGTTTGTTCGTGGGTCAAGGTCAAGGATCTCGATGATCTGCTTGCTCCGCCTTATTCGCTGGCCACCGACCCGGGCCTGTACCTGGACACTCACGAGATCGAGGGCCGAGAGCATGTTCCGTGGCACATCGAGGGGCGGGTTCTCGAGACGGTGAACGATGCTGGCTACGGAGTCGGCATGGATGGTAGAGTAGGTGACGTGGCCTGTACTCATGGCCTGGAACAGCGTCAGTGCCTCTCTGCCCCTCACCTCCCCGACCAGGAGGTACTCCGGCCTCTGCCGGAGGGCGGCCCGGAGGAGCTCGTACATATCGATCTCCCCTTTGCCGGCGGTGTCAAAGGAGGTCCGTGTCACGCTCGGGATCCAATTAGGATGGGGAAGTTTCAGCTCCCGGGTATCCTCGAGCGTGACGATCTTTGCCAGGGGAGGGATGAACAGCGATATGGCGTTGAGGGAGGTGGTCTTGCCGGACGCCGTTCCACCGGCAAAGATGCACGACTTGCCGCTCTCGACGGCAAGCCAGAGGAAGGCTATGGAAAGGGGGGAGAATGTCGACCATTCGATCAGGTCGGTCGGGGTAATCGGCTCTGACTTGAATTTCCTTATGGTGAAGGTGGATCCATGGGCTGTCACTTCTGTTCCAAGAGTCATCTGGATACGCGATCCGTCGCTCATGGTCGAGTCGAGCATGGGCTCGGCGATGGATATGTATTTTCCTGGCCTCTGGGCGAGCTTGGTGACGAAAGAGTCGAGATCTACCGCATTTTTATACTTGAGGTTGGTCCGCATGGATTCGTAGCGGGTATGGTAGACGAACAGGCTGACATTGACACCGTCACAGGAGATGTCCTCGATGTAACGGTCATGCATAACAGGGTCGATCATCCCGTTCCCGAGGAACTCCTTGAACATGCTGTAGAGGATGACTTCCCGGTTGACAGGGGTGAGAGATAGCCCGTAATCAGCGATAACCTCATCGGTAACCGTGCGAAGCATAGTCCGTGCCTGTTCATCCGGGATGTTCTGGGTATTGACATCGAGCCGCTCAAATATCCGGTCCTTGATCTCTTTGAACAGCTGTTCTTCCGGTCCGGTCAGATGAGGTTCAAGGATTTCGTAGGTGTATTCGTGGGTCGCGTGGTCGTAGGTGATCCTGACGTAGGCGTACGGTTCGTTGACGGGATAGAGCTCGATGTCCTCTGTCCCCGGCCGCGGTCTGAATTTGAGGTCCACCAGGGGACCGTGGATCCTTGGATCATACTCTGTGGCATCGTGATGGATGACAGAGAGCAGGTTCAACTTCTTGAAAAGCCCTGCCTTGGGGGGCTCTGTTTCTATAGCCGAGACCTGCTCCGTGACATCCTGAAAACTCTCTCCGGATAACTGGTTCTCTTTATGGGCAGGTATTCCTCCCTTGCTCTTGAGGTCGAAGACCTGCGTCCGGGCCTTTATCTTCAGTTCATCAACCTCGAAGGTAGCACTCTTCGGGAGGACCATACCAGAAAGGTCCTTCATGTCATCGACAGAAAGGGTCGTATCGGAATGAGCTGTCTTATCATCAGACCAGAGGGTTCTTTTTGCCGGTTCGAAGACGGGAGTCTCCTTTGACCCGGGCCGGGAATCTCCGGAAACGGTTCCTGAAACCGCGGGAGAGGCCTTCCCGGCCAGGGCTGGATCTTCTCCTTCTTCATTTTTCTGATCCTCGGTACCGACCGGCGTCCCGGATCCGGGTGCCAGCGAAATTGTCTCTTTTAGTTCCCCAGGGATAACGAAATCGAAATCCTGCTCATCTGATCTTTGACTTTGCGTTTCAGTTTTCTTTTCCCCCGTCTTATTCCGGAAAAATAATGATTTGAACGAGGATTCTTTCTTTGCTTTTTCAGCCATTCTTCCACCCTATCTTATGTTCCCGGCATGATCGTCTGTCTCCTTCTTTCCCTGGAGAAGCCGGACCATAATCCTGATGAGACCAAGGTTCACATCGCCTGTGGTGATGAGGCAGATACAGAGGTCCCCGTACGGAGCAACAATGCACTTCTTGTCCCCTGCCTCGAGAGTTATCTGGTCGAGGCCCCCCATGTTCATATCGGAGATCATCTTCTGACCTGACCGCAGGAAGTCCTCTGCTACCGCGGCTACCTTTTCGAAATCACCACTGCCGATCGATTTTACGGCAAAGCCTTCGTAAAAGGCGAGAACGGCAAGAACTCCCGGCTGCCTCAGGATGATTTCAAGATATGCATTCTCGAGAAAGTTTGAATCCCGGAATTCAGCAGCGGTTATAGGACCCCTTTTTACCGTGGCAGATACCCCCTTCATCTGACCTGTCCTTCCTGCAGCATTCATAAAGCCGCGATAAGCCTCTCTTTGTTCTTCTTGAGCTCGTAGCGTATGCGCCCAAGATTCGACGAGCTCTCTGCAACAATGGCAATGAGCTCGTCACGGGAGAGTGGGGATATGATGATCGGCCCCTTTTCCAGTTCCACCAGCAACTGGGTCAACTCTCCCTTACCAAGCTCCTTTCCCATCGCTTCCGATGTTCCGATACCTGTTGACGCCATTGCTCCCAGAGCATCAACGTCAATTTTCCCCGAAAGAGCGCTTTCAATAACAAAGCCGTCCCTTCCAACCACGACTGCGGCGAAAACACCCTCAAGGTTAAGAAATTCCCCCAATATCTGTTTTAACATGCCATGCCACCATTCCTTTGAAAAACCCTCTGATATCAGGAGATAAAAAGGTTTCCCCGTTTTTCTTCGACAGAATTCATGGTTCTGGTGAATGCTTATCAGGACAATTAATATAATCGGCAAAGGAATGTTTTTACTGATGCAGCTACCACGGGGGGCGTTTCGAGACATAAAAAAAGGAATCTCCCTTGAATCTCTTCTTGCGGAGCTGAAAGAGGAATCATTTTCGGGGTACTGCAAGATAGCATCCGGGAAGGCTTCGGCCACACTCGTCCAGAAGAAAGGGATCATCATCCTGGCTCAATCTGCAGATCTGGGAGGCAATGCGGCCCTTGCCGCAATCGGAAAGTGGAGGGATGCGAGCGTTGACGCCGTTCTCCATGACCTGAGTGAGACCCAGCTGGAGCTGGCGCTGGAGTTTAATCCAACCGACCGTGTCCGGAAGGCAATGAAGGCCCCTTCTCCTGGAGGGTCATTGAGGGATGACCCGAAACATGATGCTTCCCTCAAGGGTGCGGATGTGAATTCGCCAGCCCCTTTAAGTCCCCGGCATAAGGAACCTGATCCGAAAGCCCATCAGACCCTTTCACCCGTCCTCCAGGAATTCAAGACACTCGAAGGGATGGACATTGAGGCCATGTCACAGAATTTCAGGAAGAACTGCCGGCAGATGATCGAGAAACTGGACCTGGAATTTCTGCTTGAACCCGAAAAACAGAAAGGCGGCCCATGATCCCTGATACCGCAACACTCTTTGCGTATGTCCTGCTTATCATCTCCGGAATATCCTTATTCCTCTTCATTCTGAATCTGCTTTTCCTCAGGGATCTTTCGGGAAGAATTCGGAAGATGGGCCGCGGTTCATCCGGGCGCAATAACATACCCGCAGAACGGTCCAGGGGCTCCAATCCGGAAAAAGAGATGACGGTTAAGGGGAATGACATCACCTCAGGAATTGAGAAGATCGCAGAAAAATACCGGCTTGACTCCCTGATCGTTGCCAGCCGGGACGGCCTGGTGGTGGCTTCTACAGGAAGCAGCAATCCGGAGTTTGAGGCTGCCTATTACACTGACATGTTCGCCAGGAAAAAAGTGGCTCCAGGCAACGGCCTCAGCCTTTTCGAACTGGGATTTGGAGACACCCTGCTTGTCGGTATAGCCCGGGGACTGGTATTGCTGAGCAGCGAATCAGAGAGGTTTCTTGCGGCTGATATCGAGACTGTTCTCCGGGAGCAACTCGGACAGTCAGTCTTGACCCGTTAGCGAGATTATATACATGGGAAATAAACTATAAAGGATGAGGGGATAAATGGTCCGGGTATTTACTTTTGCGTCCGGCAAAGGTGGAACAGGCAAAACCACCATGACCATTAATTTGGGCACCAGCCTTGCCAGGTTCGGGAAACGAACCTGCATCATGGACGCGGATATCGGGATGGCAAACCTCGGGCTCGCCATAGGACTTGACAATGTTCCCGTCACTCTCCACGAGGTCCTCTCCGGGAAAGCCTCCATTCATGATGCCATTTACGATGGCCCCGGGGGAGTCCAGGTGGTTCCGAGCGGGATCTCTCTTCAGGGTTTCCAACAGGCAGATCCGGAAGCCCTCCGTGATGTTCTCAAGGAGCTGGTAGATAGGCTCGACTATCTGTTGATCGATGCCCCGGCCGGCATTAGCAGGGACGGGGTGGTACCCCTGGCTATCGCTGATGATGTGATTCTTGTGGTGAATCCTGAACTATCTGCTATTGTCGATGCCATGAAAACCAAGATCCTGGCTGAAGTGGTAGGAGGCCGGGTGTACGGGGCGATCGTGAACCGGGCGACACCCGAGGGCAGTGACCAGGTCACCAAGAAGATGGAGAAGGTCCTCGGAGTCAGGGTGATAGGTATGGTCCCCGATGACCAGAACGTCCGGAAGGCCGCATCCGCAAAGACACCGGTAGTCATGAAGTATCCGACATCACCCTCGTCGGTTTCTATCCGGAAGATAGCGGCAGGAATGGCAGGGATAACCTATAACAAAGACGTCCAGGAACCCAGAGATTCGTTCGTGGACCGGTTCTCAAAAGTCCTCTTCAGGGGGCGACGGTGACTCTTTCTTCCCTGATGCTCTTTGTTGTAACCATCATCGATGTTTTCCTTCTCCTCGCCTCGTTTTTCACATACCGCCGGATCAATCAGTTGCAGGCGGAGTATGTGAGAATAAGTGGAAGATTTTAGGAAAACCTTTTGGGCTCTCCTGGCATCCCCTACGTCCGGGAAGTACAGGATAGGACGGAGAGCTAATCAGTCCGGTTCGAGATCTCGAAGACGCAGTGCGCGTCACCCTGTGACCGGCATGCCACCTCTCTTCCCCGCACCTTTATCCCGAATGATCCTTCAACGATCCCGGTGAGAAGGCCTGCGGTACAGTAGCAGACTTTCTTCCCTGTATTTCCGAAGGATTCTGATTCAACGGTGTGTTCCAGCCGGATGGTCTTTGTCTTCTTTGCCTCCTCCCAGTCCATGCCGATGATCCTGAACCACCCCATCTGGGAATAGAATTTGAATGCCATATCAGCCAGGGTGTTCGGGTTGGTGATCCCCATCTTCTTGTAATGTTCGACGTTTTCCTTTCCCATGTCCATGTATGCCCGGTAATTGACGCCTCCGGCAGGAACCTCCCCCATAGTCCTGGCAAGGGAGTTCATCATCGATGTGAAGATGAAACGGGGCATCATGACCACCGGATCATCGATCAGTTTTACCTTGCCTTCGAGGGGTTTATGTTCGATAAATTCCGTTATGGCGGAGTCGCCCTTGACAATGGCCTGGGCCTTCCATTTCCAGCTGGACTCGGTCTGGTCGGCTACAAATTCACAGACCTCGTGTCCTGCGGCATGGCACTTTGTCTCAAGACAAAACCAGTTCTTTCCCGTAACCGCAGAGAGGATACCTTCGATCCATCCGCGGTGGATCCCACAGACCGGTATATTCCAGTCCTTCATGACCCGGGACTCAAAGGTCTGGCGCGTCCGGAGCACGATCTTTTTGTCATTCTGGCTGACCAGTTCAAAAGGAGCGCCCCATCCCTGCTGGTGCTGGAGGCGAAACACCAGCATCAGGAACTCGGCCGGCGTGAGGTTCATCCCCAGTTTTTTTAAGAAGTTGTTGAGCCCCACCGATCCAAGCCCGACCGACCGGAAGAGCTGTGCTGTGGCCTTGACCGCGAGCGGCCTGTTCAGGTTCTGCTCGTACATCTCATAGATTGCTCTCACCAGGTAGTCCGGATTACTGGCGGAGAGGACCCCAAAAAATGTAGCGACTCCCTCCTTTGGGTCTATCTCCATATAGTCGCGTATGTCCCGTGAACCCGCCAGGATCGCTTCAAAATCCTCTTTTCCAATCTTCATGGATATACGTTCTTACTGTGACAATACTTAAAGGATATCCGGTGAAAATGAAAAATAATGCTGCAAAAAGAGTTTTCCGGTAAAAATTAGCCGGGAAACCGAATATTCAGCAGTGACATGAATTTACCCGATCTCCAGTTCCTGTGCCTTCTCGTGCAGGGCCTGGTCAAAACAGAATTCATAGACATCGATATCCTGCTCTTCCCGGGCAACGAGGAGGTCATATGTCCCGAACATCAACCTGAAGGATGCCACACCCTGCCGGTCGGTGATGTCAGTCGCCACGATCTGGCCACTACGACGAATCTTGACAGGAAGCCCTGCTGCCGGGGACCCCTCCCGCCTCAAAGCAATGATCAACCTGCCAATTCCTTCGGCTTTTTTACCAATCTCCGGCAGCTCCACAGGGCTTCCTCCTGTAAAATGGCGCTTATTGTAAATCTGGCACCCTATTATGAGCTGTTCTACCGTTGGTAATCCTACTGGATAGAGTGTATAACGACCCGTCTCCTTCATCAGGTACACGGCCTTGTCACCATACAATTCACCTTTCGGACTGGTTATTATCGCTCCTTCCGGTTCTCCCCCGAGAAATATAAGATACGCTGTTTCATCAGGTCCACCAGATACAGCAACGCCGTGAAATTTCTTCTCCCGAAGGGTTCTTATCAGGTCCTGATAACCGTAGACACCTTCGGGGGCCGTATCCCTGATTATATCGTCAATAATCCCCGCGGTATTCACTCTTTTCCGGTCCCCCTGGTCATGCAGGCACTGCCAGTCTGTTTCCGTATATGCAGTTGCTGGAGCGAGGTGATATTTTTTTGCTCCTGCTACCTTCATCAGGGCGAGGCATATTACTGATGGGGACTTTGAGTACAGTTGAATTCCATGATCCCGTCTCTCATTGTCCCGGTCATGGCCGTAGGTGTGACCTACTGCTATGCCTCAGTCCTTGACCTAAGGGAACGACGGGTTCCGTTCCGGACCTGGTATCCGATGCTGGCAGTGGGCCTGCCTTTCACAGCTCTCTTCTACATTCTCCTTATCGCCGAAGGAGATCTCCGCGCTCCTCTTTTCTTCCTTATCCTGACTCTTCTCTTTTCCACCATTTTCTATCTCTTCGCACGATTCGGCCTCTTTGGCGGAGCCGACGCCTGGGCCCTTATCTTCCTCGCTGTCCTGATACCCGCCTTCCCGGTCGTCCCCCTTGCCGGTGTGCCTTCTCTCGCCTATTTCCCTTTCGCTGTTCTGGTCAACGCGGTTCTGCTGAATCTGGTTACGCCTCTGGGAATATTCATCTTCAACCTCAAAGAAGGGAATGCGGCCCCCTTTCCCTACCGTTTCCTTGGTTTTCCCGTAGATGGAGACCGGATCGCAGAGAGTTACGGGTTTGTCATGGAAGACATCACCGAGGAAGAAGGAGGGATCCACCGCCGGTTCCTCGGTATTGGAGAGTCGCTCAAAGGGATGGCCGGGGGAGGATCGCGGGTATACACTTTGGCCATGCGACGGGAGCCATCAGCCTATACCCGGGAGAGGGATCTGTACAGGAAGGCCGGAAAGGTATGGATATCCTACGGAGTACCATTCATCGTCCCGATCACGGCAGGATTTTTTTCCGCACTGCTGTTCGGGGATATTCTTTTTTACCTTCTCTCCCTACTGATGGGAGGATAGAATGATCGCTCTCCACTTCACCGATGGACTCATCCCCGTCATAGTCCAGGAAAATGATAGCAGACAGGTGCTCATGTTTGCTTATGCCAACGAGGAAGCGATCCGGCTTACAGAGGAGACCGGGTATGCCCATTTCTTCAGCAGGAGCAGGAAGAAGCTCTGGAAGAAGGGGGAGGAGAGTGGTCATGTCCAGAAGGTCCGGGAGATCCTCGTTGACTGCGATGAGGACTGCATCCTGTATATTGTTGACCAGGAAGGAGCTGCCTGCCACACAGGCTACAGGAGTTGCTTTTACCGCACTCTTGAGGGGGATATCATCGGGAAGAAGATATTTGATCCTTCCCATGTCTATGGAAAGAGCCGGTGAAGGTCGGGCTTTTCCTGACCATGACAGAAATTATCATGTCCTGGAGGTCGGGAGACTGAGTTGAAAACAGAAAAGCACCAGGATTTTCGCGCTTCTCGTTCTCCAAGGTTGCCGGAACACTGGCATCTGTTAAGACCTGGAGAGAGAACCTCCAGAAAAGTACGTGGAAGTTTTTTGTACTGGGTCTGTTCCATTATATACTTACTGGACTGGATGGGGATAATCAGAGGCAACAATAGAGAGGGATCTCATCTTTCCAGCAGATTGGTAATAAAATGGAAATAGGTGATAGTTTTGAAATTAGTCCCCGATACAAGCGTCGTTATAGACGGACGCATCACTCAGCTGATACATAACGGTGAATATAAAGGTGCTACAATAATCATACCCGAAGCCGTCATCGCAGAACTCGAGGCGCAGGCAAACCAGGGCCGTGAGATCGGCTTTGCCGGGCTGACGGAATTGCAGAACCTCTGTAAGATGAGGGATGACGGGATCATCTCGCTGACCTTTACCGGGCTCCGGCCGACGCTTGAACAAGTGAAGCTCGCAAGCGGCGGTGAGATCGATGCTCTCATCCGGAATGCTGCCATAGAACATGACGCGGACTTCATCACCAGCGATATCGTCCAGGCAGAGGTGGCTCGGGCAAAAGGGATTGCGGTCACCTACCTCAGGCCGGAGATAGAGGGTTTCGCTCCCCTGGGAATCGACCAGTTCTTTGATGAACACACCATAGCCGTGTATCTGAAAGAACGGGTCCCGCCCATGGCACGGAAAGGAACAGTCAAAGAGATGAAGCTGGTCAGGCTCCGCGAACAGCCGACCTCGGAATACGAGCTCCGGAACCTTTCTCAGGAGATTCTCGAGAGAGCCAAGAGGGATCCCGATGGGTTCATCGAGATCGAACGCAGGGGAGTGACGGTTGTGCAGATCGGGTCCCTTCGGATCGCCATCGCACGCCGCCCCTTCTCAGACGGGATGGAGATTACCGCGGTCCGGCCGATCGCCGACGTGAAGCTGGAGAGCTTCAACAAGGCAGATATCATCAAGAACAGGATCACGGGCGAGAAGAGGGGGCTGCTCATCGCCGGACCTCCGGGAGGCGGAAAGACCACTCTTGCCCAGAGCATCGCCACCTACCTTGCGGACACCGGTAATATCGTCAAGACCATGGAGGCTCCGAGGGAACTCCAGGTTCCTGACCATATCACCCAGTATGCAGCTCTCGAAGGGAGCATGGAGAACACCGCTGATGTGCTGATGCTGGTCAGGCCCGATTACGTGATCTTTGACGAACTCCGGAAGAACGAGGACTTCCGGGTTTTTGCCGACATGCGACTGGCAGGAATCGGGATGGTCGGTGTGGTGCATGCCATCGGGGCCCATGATGCCCTCCAGCGGTTCTCTGACAGGATCGATTTCGGTGTCCTCCCGCAGATCGTCAACACCATCATCTTCGTTGACAAGGGTGAGATCACCAACCTCTACGATATCGGGTTTACCATCAAGGTCCCGGAAGGGATGTCGAGCGAGATCAACCTCCGGCCGGTCACCACCGTGGCCGACTACGAGACAGGAGAACTCCTCTTCGAGATATTCAAATACGATTCCGAGACCATCGTCATGCCGGTTATGCGGCCGCTCCCGGTCCCTTTTGCCCCCTTGAAACCGCCGGTCATCCAGAAAGAGCCGGCAGAGACGTCGCCCTGGAAGATGCTTGAGAAGGACATCCAGCGCGAGATTGGCCGCTACACAGACGGGAATGTTGATGTGCAGATGCTGTCGGACACGAAGGCACTCGTCTATATCGAGGATAAGGACGTCCCTGCGGCCATCGGGAAGGGAGGGAAGAATATCGCCGGAATCGTGAACAAAGTCGGCATTGGTATCGACATCAGGCCGCGAAGCGAACTTGAGAAACAGCCTTCCACGCCGGCCCCCGAAGAAGAACTCCAGCTTGGCGGCGGTGTCAAGATCCGGATGGACAAGAAGCAGCTGGCCATCATCTGCCCTGACCAGGCAGGGAAGATCGTCGATGTCTTCGCCGGGAAGGAATACCTCTTCACAGCGACGGTCAATGATTCCGGGGAGATCCATCTCGCCAAGAACAGCAGCATCGCCCAGGAAATGATCAAACGGTACAACGAGGGTGACGCCATCCGGCTGCGGCCGGTATGACGACCACCCCCTTCCCTCACATGGTTTTTTGAGGTGTCTTTCGTGAGTCCTCCGAACAGTCCCCTGTCTGATCAGGACATCCTCCTGCTCTGGGATCATGCTTTTGAAGCCGACCCTGACGAACGCGATAAAAGGTACCTGACAGTGGCCTATCCCTACCCCAGCGGTGCGATGCATGTCGGACACGGAAGGACATACATTGCACCGGACGTCATCGCCCGGTTTCTCCGGATGAGGGGAAAGAATGTCCTGTACCCGATGGCCTTTCATGTCACCGGCGCTCCCGTGATCGGAATTTCAAAGAGGATTGCACGGGGAGATACGAAGGCCATTGCCCTCTACCGCGACCTGTACAGGGTCCCCCCGGATGTCCTGGCCCGTTTTACCGACCCTTTGGCCATCGTCCGGCATTTCTCGGATGAATACCAGAGGGTGATGAGGGGGTGCGGCATCTCCATAGACTGGAGGCGGCGGTTCACCACCGTTGACCCCCCCTACAGCAAATTCATCGAATGGCAGTGGAAACACCTCCGGGAGGCCGGTCACGTGACCAAGGGAGCACACCCGGTCCGGTACTGTCCGCAGTGTGAAAACCCGGTGGGCGATCATGACCTGCTCGAAGGGGAGAAGGCCGAGATCCTCCGGTTCACCCTGGTTCTGTTCCGGTGGCAGGATGCTTTTATTCCCACCGCCACCCTCCGGCCCGAGACCGTCTTCGGCGTGACCAACCTCTGGGTCAATCCCGGTGTGACCTACGTCAGGGCTCTTGTTGACGGCGTTCCCTGGATCGTCAGTCAGGAGGCTGCCCGGAAACTGGCCCTTCAGGACCACGTGGTGGAGATCGAGGCAGAAGTCCCGGGAACAACCCTCGTCGACGAGGTTGTCTCCCATCCTCTCTGCGGGGAGGTCCCTGTCCTGCCGGCCCGGTTTGTCGACCCTGACATGGCTTCAGGCATCGTGATGAGTGTCCCGGCCCACGCTCCCTTCGACTTCAGGGCGCTACGGGATCTCCAGGAAGAGGGACGCTACACCGGGATATCCCCGGTCAGTCTCATCACTGTACCGGGATACGGGGCCTTCCCGGCACAAGAGGCCGTCGAGAAAGCGGGAATCACCAGCCAGGATGACCCACGGATGGAGGAGGCTACACTGGAGGTCTACAGTGCCGAGTTTGCCAAGGGGCGTCTCCTCGAAAAGTTCGGCGGTGCACCGGTGCGGGAAGCCCGGGACAGCGTCGCCGCCCTCATGACCGAACGATTCGGTTCAGTACCCATGTACGAATTCGATACCCGTATCATCGTCTGCAGGTGCGGGGGTCCGGTGTTTGTCAAGATTCTCCATGACCAGTGGTTCCTCACCTACAGTGACCCGGCATGGAAGGCGCAGGTGACCAGTCACCTGGGGGAGATGGACCTGGTCCCCCCCGAAGTCCGCACCGAGTTCGAGCGCACCGTTGGCTGGCTGAAAGACTGGGCCTGCACGAGACGGGTGGGTCTCGGCACCCGCCTCCCCTGGGACCCTGACTGGCTCATCGAGCCCCTCTCGGACTCGACCATCTACATGGCCTACTATACCCTCGCTCACCATTTGAGGGAATTTCCGGCCGAACTGCTCGTACCGGATGTTTTTGAATACCTCTTCCTGGGAAAGGATTCACCGGATCTCCCAAAACGTGCAAAACTGGAGGAGATGAGGCGGGAGTTCCTGTATTGGTACCCCTATGATTTCCGGTTCTCGGCCAAGGATCTCATCTCCAACCATCTCACCTTCCAGCTCTTCCACCATGTGGCCATCTTCCCCCGTGACTGTCTCCCGAAAGGGATGGTGGTGTTCGGCATGGGCCTCCTGAACGGGGCCAAGATGTCCTCGTCGAAGGGAAACGTCTTCCTGCTCGAGGACGCGGTCAGGGAATTCGGAGCCGACACGGTGCGGATGTTCCTGGTCGGGAGCGCGGAGCCCTGGCAGGACTTTGACTGGAGGAATGACCTTGTGGCTTCAACCCGGAGGCAGATCGAGCGGTTTTCCTCTCTGGTCAGGGAGTCCCTCCGTGCCGGTGACGAACCGGGCGCCATGGACAGGTGGTTGGAAAGCAGGTTCCAGGGGCATATCGACCGTGCAACCCTGGCTTTGGAGCGGTTCCAGACGCGTCAGGCGGTGCAGGAGGCATTCTCCTCGATCGAGGCAGACCTGAAATGGTACCGCCGGAGACTACCTCCCGGATCGACGGGAGGCACCAGCCTCCGGGATCTCTGTTCAGCGTGGGTTTTGCTTCTTGCACCTTTCATACCTTTTACCGCCGAACGGCTCTGGAGGGAACTCGGCGGAGAAGGGCTGGTCTCCTTCGCAGCCTGGCCCGATCCCGCGGAAGAAAGGGTGGATGCCGCCCTCGAAATCTCCGAGGAGCTCCTTTCCAGGACGGTGGAGGACATCGAGTCGATCCTGAAGATCATCAAGCTCGCACCCACCCGGATCACACTCTTCACGGCTCCCGGCTGGAAGAGGGCGATCTTTTCCGCCGTTGCCTCGGCAGAGAACAAGAACACCGTGATGAAGGAGATCATGAGAGAGGAAGAGATGCGAAAACGGGGAAAAGAGGCCACCGATGCCGTCCGCCAGTGTACGACTCTCATCCACCGCCTCCCCCCGGCGGTCGCATCAAGCCTTCTGCAGGAGATGCCCGACGAGACGGCTCTGTTCAGAGAAGCATCAGGATTTCTCTCGCGGGAGTTCGGTGTGCCTGTTGCTGTGGAAGACGCTGAATCAGGCACGCATCCACGGGCTTCCTCGGCTCTTCCCTTCAAACCCGCCATCGTTATCGAGTGAGTGCTTACTCCTCGGTGACGCTCTTGGCCCTCTTGAGCCTCTCTTTTGAGGAGAATCCGGTGACTGTCTCAAGGAATTTCCGAAACCTCCGGTTGGTCTCCATGATGACCTCATCGGAAGCCTCCTTGTCGGATTCGGTGTACACGATCAGCGTCTTCCCACCGCTCCCGGCGGTTACATCCAGAACCTGCAGGGCTCCGTACCTGATACGGAAGTGATCGCCTGATCTCTCCGGCTCAATCCCAAAGTATTCTTTCAGGGCCGTGGCCATCCTGGCATTCAGATCTTTGGTAAATCCACGCTTTACCGGATATTCCTGCATAAAATAATCTCTGTACTGTATGATACGCTATAACTTTATTTTACCCTCAGATCATGGCCAGGTCTGCAATCATCCGGAAAAAGGTGTAAGAACCAAAAAGTGGAACCAGACAACGAATCTGCTTTTGTTGGTTAAAAGGTGGCTGGAAGTAAAAATGAACGCTTTTTCCCCATCCCTGTAATTATCCGGCATATACTTTTTTACATACAAGGGATATGTTATGCTAATGTCGCCGGATCCCAGCACAGATATCAAGATCTTTTCCCGTCCTCTCAGCCAGGAAGGCTCCTCGGTGCTGATGGGTTTTCCCGGGAGTGGCCTTGTCGGGAGTATTGCCCTGCAATACCTGGTGGACCAGCTCGGGTTTACCCAGATAGGGAACATGAACAGCAAGTACTTCCCACCCCTGGCCATGATGAACAAGGGTGTGATCAATGTACCGGTCAGGCTGTACGAGAAAGAGAACATCGCCGTCATCGTGGCTGATATCCCGGTTCACCCTATGATCTGTTACGAGGTGGCCAACGGCATAATGGACTGGCTGATGCCCTTCCGGGTCAGGGAAGTGGTGACCATCGCCGGGATCATCACCAATGAACCGGAAAAGAGGGTCTTTGGCGTCGCAACGACAGAAGAGGCGCTCCCGCGCATCCAGGACAGCACCATCATCCTCCCCATCGGGAGCATATCGGGTATCGCGAGTAGCATACTGACCGAATGCAAGATACGGGGAGTCCCGGGTTACGGGCTCTTGGGGGAGACCATCAATGCGCCGGATCCCCGGGCCTCGGCAGCAAGTATCGCGGTGATCAACAAGATGTTCGACTTAAACCTGGACGTACAGCCCCTGCTCGAACAGGCCGAGGAGATCGAGTCGACCATGCAGAAACTGTCAGAGCAGGTGCAGACTGCCGAGACCATGCCGAAGAAAGAGCAACTGCCCATGTACGGGTGATCTCATGAACTGCCACGCACTCACAGGAATTTCGCAGGAAGTTATCCATGAACTCCAGAAAGGAAAACCACGGACGCTCGAACTGCAGAGTACCCATAACGTCGTCACCCTGGCCGGGCTCGAACCAGGGTCAGCGGTCTTCATGACGTCGGTCGACCTCGAAGACATCTCCCCGGGGGACACCGGCATAATCGTCGAACTGATATCGGTGAACATCACCATGAAAAGGATGGTTGAGTTCACCCAGGGCCTCCATTACGAGGAGAGAGAGAGGATGTCGGCACGAATCAAGGTCAAGTGCATCGGCTCATCCACGGTGAAGACTGTCAGCCATGAGAGCATGATACGGCCAATTTCTGTGGACGTGGTTAAGTCGGCATGTTACCATGCCCTCTGAAACCATAGATCCTTCTTTATTTTTCTCAAAATAAAGAAGAAAAAAACCTTTTTCCGAGGATTAATATTTTCAGGACGCACACTCTAAAGGAAGCGAGTGGGCCTGTGGCTTAGCCTGGATAGAGCGCCGGGCTTCTAACCCGGATGTCGAGGGTTCGAATCCCTCCAGGCCCGTCCACACATTCTGACGAGAATTCCCTACAAACCATGAAGAACGAGATCCAGCTCTCTCTCTTTGCCTTCGATATCAGCACAGGCCTGCTTTGCCGCGAAGAGCCGGCATCAAATGGCTTCCGGATGCTCTGTTACCAATGTCCATTCTCGGAGAAGCGGAAAAGAGGCCTCTTTTGCAGCAAGTACAGGATCATGATACGGGCCCGCTCAAAATACGGCCTCCCCCAATGGAAGAAGACCAGGCAGGCCATCCTCGATCGCGACCATCGTTCCTGTCATATCTGCCGATCGGGAGACTTCCTTTCTGTCCATCACGTGGACTGTGATCCCACGAACGACGTCCCTGAAAACCTCGTGACCCTCTGCGAGAGGTGCCACGCGCTCGTTCATACGACTGCCATAGACCCTGGATCTCTTCGGAGCCACCGCTAGGGAAGGGTATCTGATCGCCGGGAAGACCGGGAAAAATGTCACTTGGGAAAAAAAGATCAGGTGTTCTCCTCGGTAACGAGCATGACATCTGATATATTGTGCTGGCGGAGGGCAAGCTTCTTGGCCTTGAATATATTCTTTCCTTCCTTTCCAATCGCGATTCCTCTGTCTTCGGGTTTGACCTCGATATGGGCCACCGGTCCATCATCACTCGGCTCGATGACCACAGAGGTGACCTGGGCAGGAAGGAAACAATTCTTGAGGAATTGTTCAGGGCTCGGAGAGTATTCGACCACTTCGATCTTCTTTCCCATGACTTCCATGGCTTTCTTGATACTGGCTCCCTTCTTGCCAATGGCGAGCCCCATCTCTCCGGGATTGACCACAAAGATGAGCCGGTTATTCCGGTCGTCCATGACACAGTCCCGGCTTCCCGCACCTGTCAGCCGCTCAAACTGGGAGATGAGCCGCATACAGTCCTCGGTCAGGACAATCTCGGTCATATCAGGCCCTCTTGAGGGAGAGGATGTCAGACTCACCAGGGCTGACAACCGCCAGGGCGCTCACCATGAACGGCTTTCCGCAGGCCTTACCGAGCTGGACACTCGATCCTTCGAAGGTATAGACAAACAGGTCCGGCTTTGACCTGACCGATTCCCTGTAATTTACCGGGCAGTTCGCAGCGAGAACCACCATCTGGGCGCTGCCCTCATTGATGCTTTGTTCGGTTTGATTCTGGCCAAGGATGACCTTCCCGGTCTTGATGGCCCTTCGCAGTGATACATTAAAATCCATTTTACAATTCTCCTGATTTCAAGGGTTTCGCGATGAGTTTGACATCCCCCGTCCCCAGCTGGATAGGTTGTCCGACGATGACGTTCTCGGTGACGCCGGATAACTCGTCGACCTCGTTTGCCACCGCAGCGTCGAGGAGATGGTTCACCGTCACTTCGAAGGCAGCCCGGGAGAGGACACTCTCTTTCTCTCCCGCGATCCCGTGACGGCCAATCTGCTTGACCTCCCCCTCCATACACATCATATCAGCGACAAGCATGATGTGTCGCACATCGACGAGTATACCCTGCTCGTTCAGTGTGGAGAGAGCTTCGTAGATGATCGCGTTGCGGGCGGCCTCGATCCCGAGGACCTGGGATATCTCGCTGATGTTGTTGGTGCGGGTCCGGGTGGTGTCCACACCATCAACATCGAACACGTCTTTTAGGTTGGAGCCTTCAGTATATAGGATATACTCTCCGCTCTCTTTCCTGACCACAACCCTCTCGATATCGTCAATGCCCTGGACTATGACGTTCCGGACATGTTCAGCAAGCTGGAAGAGGTTCTGGTAACTCTCCCTGTCCTTGGGGGTGAAGATAATCGTTGCGCCTTTCTCGTCCATCTCGAACTCGAAGTCCCGATAGTGTCGCCGCTCACGGATCTTTCGGGGACCCGTTTCAAGGATGGCACCGGGAGGAATCTTGCGCTTTTCGCAGACAGCGGTGTTCAATTGGACGAGGATCTGCATGTTCTCCATATCGGTGGTGATATCACCAAATTCGTGGAGCGGTGCTGCCTCGATCTGCCAACTGACCTCCCGGGCCTTGTCCCGGTCAACAGCGAAATCGGGCTCAAGGTAGATGGTCATTGTAGGGGTGCTCGGTTCCTTCCGGGCATCCATGATCTCGATGAGCCGCGGAAGACCAAGGGTGACGTTGATCTCAGCCACACCGGCGTAATGGAAGGTACGCATGGTCATCTGGGTGCCTGGTTCACCGATGGACTGGGCGGCAATGACACCCACCGCTTCACAGGGCTCGATGCGGGTGATCCGGTACTCGGTGACAACCCGGTCGAGGATCTTCTCAAACTGATCTTCCGTGATGTCCCTCCCTTCAAGGAAACCCCTCAGCTGTTCCTTGGTCTTGACCGGAAGTTCTGCTTCATCGATCTTCTCTTCCTGATGTGCAAGCACCTAGATCTCCTCCTTGAGAATGCTCTCCACGATCCCTTTCACATCGACCGGATCACCGAAACTGCTCTTCATGGGATCGGTTCCGTCCTCTCCGTAGCGGAACTGGATGATCCTTCCCCCGGTGGTCCTTACTGTTCCGTCGTAAGCCACCTTGAGGTCCTGGAGGGCATTGATCATCCGGCGCTGCAGGTATCCGCTCTGGGACGTCCGGACGGCAGTATCCACCAGTCCTTCCCTTCCACCGATGGCATGGAAGAAGAACTCGGTCGGTGAGAGGCCGCCTTTGTAACTGTGCTTGATAAAGCCGTGGGCATCGGAACCCCGGTCACCCTTCTTGAAGTGGGGAAGAGTCCGTTCATCATAGCCCCTCATGATCCTTTCACCCCGGACCGATTGCTGGCCCACACACCCTGCCATCTGGGTGAGGTTCAGCATGGAGCCCCTGGCGCCTGATACCGCCATCACCACAGCGCTGTTGCCGAGCCCAAGATGCCGTCCGGCTATCTCACCGGTCCGGTCACGGGCTTTGCCGAGAACCTGCATTATCTGCATCTCCAGCGTCTCCTCGGGCGTCCTCCCCGGCATCGGCTCGAGCTGTCCGTCCTCATAGATCTTTATCCTTCTCTGGACGTCGATAACGGCGCCGTTGAGCACCTCGTCGATCTGGCCGTATTCAGTCCGGGAGAGATCCTCGTCATCGATCCCAAAGGAGAAACCATCCAGCATGATGGCCCGGATAGCGAGGTGGGTGATGTCATCGATGAACGCTGCTGCCCGTTTCATGCCGTACTGCCGGATGATCCGGTGCACTATCTGGCCATCAAACGCCCCGATCGCCTTCTTGTCGATTGTGCCTGATTCGACTTTGCCATCGAAGATACGGACGTATGCGTCACGCTCGCAGAGCTCCTTCCTGCAAGTATCACAGTTCTGGCAGGAACTGGCTTTGAAGACCATGTTGAGTTCCGTCGGAAGAATTGTGGAGAAGACCTGTTTGTTACTCCACATCGGTTCACCCTCCACTTCCATGCCTGGTTCAGGGAGTTCACTGATATCTATGTTCTTGAGGAGGTACAATGCCTCGCTCCGTGTGAACCACCGCATCTGGTTGGTGAGCAGGAAGATGCCGGAGACATGGTCGTGAATCCCACCGATGATCGGCCCACCGAATCTCGGAGAGAGGATATTTTCCTCGACGGCCACAAGGATAGCGGCTTCGGCCCGGGCTTCCTCGGTCTGCGGGATATGGAGGTTCATCTCGTCGCCATCAAAGTCGGCGTTGTAGGGAGGGCAGACGGCAGGATTGAGACGAAATGTCCTTCCGTCCATGACTCTGACCCGGTGGGCCATGATACTCATCCGGTGGAGGGATGGTTGCCGGTTGAAGAGAACAATGTCTCCGTCGCGAATTTGGCGTTCCACCGTCCACCCCGCCTCCAGCTGCTCGGCTACCGTCTCAAGGTTCCCTTCCGCGAGTCGGAGCCTTCTCCTGTCAGGCCTGATCGCATAGTTGGCACCGCAGGGCTGGAATAGTGAGGTGCGGACAGGTCCTTTCATAACCATCTGCCGGAGCTCTTCGATATTGTAGGGGGTGACCTGGACCGGGATGGACATCTCATTGGCAACCGCCAGAGGGATGCCGACCTCTATCACGCTCAGGTTCGGGTCAGGCGAGATAACGGTACGGGCCGAGAAGTTCACCCTCTTTCCTGAGAGCGACCCCCGGAACCTCCCGTCTTTTCCCTTCAGGCGCTGGGAGAGGGTCTTGAGCGGCCGTCCGCTCCGGTGGCGGGCCGGTGGGCATCCGGCGACCTCGTTGTCGAGATAGGTCGTCACGTGGTACTGGAGGAGCTCCCACAGGTCCTCGATGATGAGCTGGGGTGCTCCGGCGTCCTGATTCTCCTTGAATCGCTGGTTGATGCGGATGATGTCCACCAGCTTGTGGGTCAGGTCGTCTTCGGAACGCTGCCCGTTCTCGAGGATGATTGACGGGCGCATGGTCACCGGCGGGACCGGGAGGACGGTGAGTATTGTCCATTCGGGCCGGGCAACCTCGGGGTTGATGCCGAGGTGCCGGAGGTCCTCGTCCGGTATCTTCTCCATGCGTGCCCGGATGTCGGCCGGTGTGAGCTTGTGCTCGACTTTGCGGCCTTCCTCCATGAGGATCTCAGAGAAGGTGGTCGGCTTCTCGAAATTGATCTTGAGCTGCTGCTCACCGCAGTGGGGGCAGATTCGTTCCTTCTTGATGTCTTTTTCCGAGAGGACCTCTCCTGTCAGATCATCCTCTGTCCCCACCACCTTTTCGACCTCCTCCGGAGAGAGGAGAAGCCTGCTGCAACTCCTGCAGGTGGCACGGAGAAGTTTTCGGATCAGTCGGGTGTATCCGACATGGATAACCGGTTTTGCGAGCTCGATATGGCCGAAGTGGCCCGGGCACTCGCTGGCCTTCTGGTCGCAGGTCTTGCACCGGAGGCCGGGATCGATAACCCCCAGGTTGAGGTCCATCAGGCCCTGGGGATAGGGAAATCCATCATCGTCATAGGTATCTGCCCAGATGATCTTCCGCACGCTCATGGTGCGGAACTCCTTGGGCGAGAGAAGTCCGAACTCGATCTTTCCGATTCGTTTTGGGCTTGGCATAGATCTCTTTTCCCCCTTAAACGACGTCCTCAAGCTTCAGCCGCGGTGCTATACCCATGCTCTTCATCTCATCGA
>JAJRBS010000055.1 GCA_028679325.1 Methanoregulaceae archaeon
AAGGTATCAGGAAATGCTGCCGATATACGTGGTCAACAACTACGGGCAGTTCAACCATCTCATCCTCCGGATGCTCCGGGACCTCGACATCGAGGCCAGGATGATCCCGAACACGACACCCGCCGAGGATGTCGCAGGAGAATGCAGGGGACTGATCCTCGGCGGGGGGCCGACCCTTTCCCGGGCCGGCAACGCCGAGGCTTACCTCGCCCTCGGCCTCCCGGTGCTCGGCATCTGTCTCGGGCTCCACATCATAGCGACACGTTTCGGGGGACAGGTCACCCCCGGACAGGCCGGCGGATACGGGCCGGTTGAGGTTGATATCGTCTTTCGGGACGACATCCTTGCGGGTTACCCGGACCGGCTGAAAGTCTGGGCCTCCCATGCCGATGAAGTGTCGGTCCTGCCTCCGGGAGCGGTCCGGCTGGCAGGATCATCGGTCTGTGCCAACGAGGCGGTCGCCCTCCCGGACCGCCATATCTATGGGGTCCAGTGGCACCCTGAAGTGAGCCACACCGAGAACGGGCGGCTGGTCTACGAGAACTTCGACCGCATAACCCGGGAATGCTAAAAAACATCAGATAAGGAACCATGAACAAAGATGAACTGGCGGAAAGGCTTCGCGGGATCGGATTCTCCTGCACCCGGTGCGGTGCCTGTTGCCGGGGCACCGATGCGGATGAGAACCTGGTCATGGTGACACCGGGGGAGATCGAGCTCCTGGGAGAGGGGACGGGGCAGTCTCCCGACCGTTTCGCCGAGCCCTACCCGGAATCTCTGGCGACGGATGGGGGCGGCAGCCTGACCTTCGAGCACTGTCTCTCCCGGACACCCGCCGGGTGTGTCTTCTTCTCGCAAAATACCTGCACCGCATACCCGTACCGGCCCTGGATCTGCCGGACCTACCCCTTCATGCTCGATGGGGATGAGCTGGCCGCCTTCCCCTGCGACGGCCTTGGCAGGGAGATGACCCGGGAGTCGGCCCGTGACCTCGCCCTCCTCCTCCTCAGGAGGAGGGAAGCGGAGCAGGCCGAGGAAAAAGCGGTCGCCCTCGTCTTATCATCGGTCCGGATACCGGAAGGACGCCGGGTGGTCGTTGACGGCCGGGGGATCAGGGTGATCTGATGGTCGAGCTGAAGATCATCGGTACAGCCCACGTCTCGGCCGAGAGCGTAAAAGAGGTGCAGGCCGCCATCCAGGAGTTCTCACCCGACGTGGTGGCCGTGGAGCTCGACACCGGGCGGTACGCGGCGCTGAAGAAACAGGTCAAGGAGGCCTCGGTTGACGAGGTACTCGAGGCCCAGACCTTTACCCAGCTCCTGGTCCAGTGGATCCTTGCCTACATCCAGCGGAGGATCGGCCTTGATGTCGGCGTCGAGCCGGGTGCAGAGATGAAGGCCGCTGTCGAGACGGCAGAAGCGAGGGGGATCACGGTGGCCCTGATCGACCGGGACATCAGGATCACGCTCCGCCGTTTCTGGCGGTCCCTGTCGCTTTTCGAGAAGATCAAGATGTTCTACGCCCTGGCCGCCTCCCTCGGTCACCTTGACGGCGGTGAGCTTGACATCGAGGAGCTCAAGAAACAGGACGTGATCGATATGGCCATGGAGGAGTTCCGGAAGTTCTCGCCGAACGGGGCCCGGGCCCTTATCGATGAACGCGATGCTTATCTTGCCCACAAGATCATCGGCCTCTCCCAGAGCTACCAGCGTGTCCTGGTCGTTATCGGGGCCGGTCACGTGCAGGGGGTCAACCGCTATCTCGAGAACCCCTCGACCCTGCCCCCCATCGATTCGCTGACCGCAGACATCAAGTCTCGGCCCTGGGGGCTCATCTTCTGGGCGATCGTCACCTTCATGTTTGTGTTCCTGCTGGTGGCCATTCTCTTCTCGGGGGTCGGCATCGAGGTGCTGGTCACCGCCCTTGTCTACTGGGTGCTGATCCACGGAATTCTCACGGCGGTATTTACCCTCATTGCCCGTGGCCACCCTCTCTCGGCCCTGACCGGCTTTGCGGTCTCGTGGTTCACGGCCTTAAATCCCCTGATCGCTGCCGGGTGGTTTGCGGCCATTGTCGAGGCCAAGATCCGGAAGCCGAAGCCGGGCGATTTCAAGAAGATCTTTGAAGCGGAAACCTTCTCCCAGATGATGGACATCCCCCTCTTCCGCGTGGTCATGGTGGCGGCCCTGGCCAACGTGGGGAGCACGCTCGGGACCATCGTGTACTTCATCTTCATCTTCCCGCTCCTGAGTATTGACCCCGGCGTGGTCATCACCCAGGGTATCGAGAACATGTGGCTCGCGATCCAGGGCCTGGTCTGAGCCGCCGGGCTGAGAAAGTATTTATTTCCGGTGAGCCAGCATCTGCTGATGACCCTGAAACATACTCTGCTCCTCGTCTGCCTCTGCCTGGCCGCTGTCACCGGCCTTGCAGCCGCCGCGAGCAATACCATCCCCCCCTCTGGTACCGTGTTCATCGGTGAGCAGGGGCTTGACATTTCTGCCACCGGAGTCGCCGCCAACACCAATGTCGTCTGGTATGGGACGAGCGGAAACATCGGTTCGGCACCGTCGGCCGTGGTCTTTGTCACCGACCCCGCGGACTTCTATGTCTCTCCGGCCCTCTTCTCCGGAAAGACCGGGGCCTGGTTCACCGAGACCGGGAACACTCTCGCCTTCTATGTGCAGAACCCGCAGATCTCCATCCGCGTCTTTGATGTGACCGCAGGCTTCGAGGTCACGAAGTCCACGGTCTGGGTGCCGAAGGGCGACACCATCAGTTTCCAGGTCGACAACAACGTGTACATCATCGGGACGACCCGCCCGGGTTCAGCCGGTGCCCCGATAACCATCAGGATCCGGGGTCCGAACGGGGTCGAGTACTCGGCCGTCGACAGTTTCAGCCTGACGAACATCCTCGTGAACTCCCCGACCTACATGACGGGCCCGGTCTGGTACACCGGCGATTACCCGATCGGGAACTACAGCGTCTGGGCCGAGAGCACCGGCAATGACATGAACGACAACTACCCTCAGGAGGGGCAGACCATCTCTGCGAAGGTGACCTTCCTGATGCAGAGCGTCAACCCCCTTATAACGCCGACGCCGACAACGGTGCGGACGACCACGCCGACAACCCTCCCGACTATCGCCACCACCCGGACCACTGTTCCCGTAACCACGGTGACCACACCTGCGACGATAATCCCGACCACTGTGCCGACAACAATCCCTCCGACAACAGTTCCACCGACAACGGCCCCCGGCTTCGGCTGGACGATCGCTGTGGCATCACTGGGAGCCGCTGCCCTGGTGCTGGCTGCCCGGAAAGGCTAGACCGGGTCCGGAACAAGGGACCAAAAACATTTTTTCTCCTGCGACAAGGGAAATACCATGAACGTAGGGACCACCATCATCAAGTGCCGCCATTCGGTCAGGGAGTTCAAGCCCGATCCAGTGGAGGACAGGATCATCCGGGATGCAATCGACTGTGCCCGCCTCGCCCCGACCGCTAATAACCTCCAGCCCTGGCTCTTCGGGGTCATCCGGGACAGGGGTCTCCTTTCCGAGATCGCCGGCCGTGCTGACCACGGGAAGTTCATTGCCGGGGCAGCTCTCTGTTTTGCGGTTTTTGGAGAGAAGAAGGCGAAGTATTACCTTGAAGACTGTTGTGCTGCAACTGAGAACCTCATCATCGCCCTCCAGGCCTACGGCGTGGGGAGCTGCTGGGTGGCAGGCGAGAAGAAGGACTATGCCGAGGATATCCGGAAGCTTCTCCATGTACCGGGCCAGTATACCCTCGTCTCTCTCCTCGCGGCCGGCTACCCGGCAGACATCACGATCCAGAAGAAGAAGGAGCAGGACGAGGTCAGTTTCATTGACCGTTACAGGGGAGAATAGACCGCCGGTGGGTTAACTATTTATTATCCAACTGATATCAGGCAGTGTGGTGAACCACGCATGGAAATGAAAGATTTGGGAGCCGTGATCTACACCTATGATATGGCGGCGGGGGAAGCTTTAGGAAAGAGAGAGAGCCACACGCCGAAGATTGAGGCTCCGGCCAAGGCCAAGGCAGATGAGACTATCGTCGTGAAGGTGACCGTCGGCCCGCACCCGAACACCGTTGAACACTCCATCCGCTGGGTGGCTGTCTTCTTCTACGAGGAAGGGAGGGCGTTTAATCCCGTGAACCTGGCCAAGGTATCCTTCAATGCCCCGACCACCGAACCGGAGGTCACCCTGAAGGTGAAACTCGGAAAGAGCGGCGTGATCCATGCCCTCGAGTACTGCAACCTCCACGGGCTCTGGTCCGGAAAGAAGGAGATCACGATCGGATAATCTTTTTTCACTTTTAAGAGATCTGTTTCGCTGGCAGTATTTTTGACAGAGCGGGCTCTGGCCAGATTGTCGTTCGCCTATCCGGCCGCAGGCATGGCCCGGACAGATTTGAAATAAAAGAACCCGACGACTCCAAAGGTGACCAGGGGGGAGAGCCATACGGGAATATTGGCCCCGAAACCGTCGAGGACCATGATGATGCCGAGGAAGAAGATGGAGTACATGGCTCCGTTCTTGAGGAACAGGTAGTTCTTGATCTTGTCCACGTTGCTGACGGTTATCTGCCGGACCACCAGAGCCCCAAGACCGTTGCCGATGATGATGAGTGGCACCGACATGGTGAAGGCAAAGGCCCCAATGACACCATCGATAGAGAAGGTGGCGTCGATAACCTCGAGATAGAAGATCTTGCTCCAGTCAGACATCGTCCCGGAGAGCATCTTCCTCTCCTGTTCCTCGGCATTCTGCCGGAACCCATGGACAATGAAGAAAGCCGTCGATCCTATGACAGCGGCGAAAGCGGCCATGGTATTGACCTGGAGGGCAAACCAGACGATGGCAGCGAGGAGGATGGATACGACGGCAAAGAACCAGACGCCCTTCGAGGCGATGAAGCACTCACCCGGAAGCCCGTAGTGCTTCTCTTCAAGGAAGATCCAGTGGAGGAAGAGGAAGAGGAGGAAGGTCCCGCCCCCCATCAGCAGTATGGGAGCCGATTCTTCGATCGCCGCGATGACTTCGGGATCGTTAGAAAAAGTGGCTGTAAAAGCCTCCACCGGGCCGAGTGCCGGATTCGACATCCAGACGATGAGCCAGGGGAGGAGGGCGCGGATGAGAAAGACGGCGATGAACAAACCATAGATCAGGAACCACCGGCGGGCCCATGCGGCCATCCCTGTGAGGACTTCGGCATTGATGATGGCATTGTCAATGCTGCAGATGACCTCGAAGAGGCAGAGCCCGGCGATGGTGAGGATGATCTAGGTAAAGTCCATCTTTCAGCAGGAGTTTTGGAGCGTTTGGTTAAAAATGCTGTAGGTTCCCGTCCATTGTCGCCCCCTGACCTGCGGAACACCTAGGGGTCATCCTTGCTGCCATAATCAGGGTGGGGACTCCTGAACCGTATCAAAGGCGACACATCACCGGTTGTATGAACCGCCCGCGACCCTCCGTCTGCTGCCTTCTCCCGGGAGGAGAGGAACTTGAGGATAGGTTGCCTTCGGGCTATCCATTCCATGCCATCCACAGCATATGCCAGGAGCAGGACGGTCCGCCTTTCCGTATAGCGTTCCGGGGTGTATAGCCTCCTAAATCATTATCTCGTCTCTCTTCTCATGCAGCTATCATGAAGAGGCCGGTGCTCCAGGTGGCCCTGGATCTCGTCGAACTTCCCCGGGCAATCGCGATCGGGGATGAGGCTGTCAGGGGCGGGGCGGACTGGGTTGAGGCAGGGACACCGTTGATCAAGAGCGAAGGCATGGAGGCTGTCCGGGCCCTTCGATCACAATTCCCTGACCGGGGGGTGGTTGCCGACATGAAGGTGGCCGATGCCGGGGCGGTCGAGGTGGAGATGGCCGCCCGGGCCGGTGCCTCGGTGGTCTGTGTCCTGGCCGATGCGGATGACACGGTCATCGGGGAAGCGGTCAGGACAGCCTCTGTCTTTGGCGTGGACCTGATGGCTGACCTCCTCAATGTACCGGACCCGATCGGCCGCGCTCAGGAACTCGAACTCCTCGGCGTCCAGATCATCAATGCCCATGTCGGTGTCGACCAGCAGATGATCGGAAAGAACTCGCTTGATCTCCTGGAGAAGCTCCGTGGTTCGGTAGGAGTACGGCTCGCGGTCGCCGGAGGACTTGGTCCGGCCACCGCCGCCCAGGCAGTGGAGATGGGGGCAGATATCGTGATTGTCGGCAGTTATATCACCCGCTCGGCAAAACCCATGGAATCAGTACGTCAGGTGCGGGAAGCTCTCGATCATCCTTCGAAGAGACCAGTTCCGGGGACATCCCCCTCCGTGTCAATCCGGGAGATCCTTGCCATGGTCTCGACCCCGAACATCTCCGATGCCATGCACCGGAAAGGGGCAATGTCCGGCATAACTCCTCGTTCCGGGAAGGTGAAGATGGCCGGCCCCGCCGTCACCGTCCGGTCCCTTGCCGGTGACTGGGCCAAGCCGGTCGAGGCCATCGATCGGGCAGAACCCGGGGACATCCTGGTCATCGACAACGGGGGGAGCTGCGTAGTCGCCACCTGGGGAGAGCTCGCGACCCTCTCGGCTGAGGGGAGGGGGCTCTCCGGTGTAGTCATCGACGGCTCTGTCCGCGATATCGATGACCTCAGGGAGTCCTCATTCCCGGTCTTTGCCCGGGCGGTGGTCCCGTGCGCCGGTGATCCGAAGGGATTCGGGGAGATCAATTGCGAGATATCCTGTGGCGGTCAGCTGGTCAGGCCCGGCGACTGGATCGCTGCCGATGAGAGCGGTATTGTGGTCATCCCCCGGGAGAGGGCGCTCGAGATAGCCCGGAGAGCACTCGAGGTCCAGAAGTCCGAGGAGCGAATGCGGGAGGAGATCCGGAGGGGGAGCACACTCTCGCAGCTGTCCGGCCTTGTGAAGTGGGAGAAGAAGTGACAGGAAGAGTCCTCTCTTT
>JAJRBS010000087.1 GCA_028679325.1 Methanoregulaceae archaeon
CGGACGAGGGAACAAAGGTCCGGAAGGCGATGAAGACCACGACAGCCATGCCAATGAACGAGAAGAACAGGGCGATTGTCGCCTGCTGCTGGAGGGTCTGCCCGAACGATGCACCGATCTGGTCAACCTTGGCATCGGGATACTTCTCGTTGATCAGAGCAGCAAGAGAGGAGAATGTCGCGTCGTCCATGGGGCCGAACTTCAGGTACTTCCCGTTGTTGATCCCTTCTCCGATTGGTGTGATGAGGGGGTATCCGGAGAAGGTATCTTCCAGCATGGCGGCGCTGTCAGAAGTAAAAATGGTGACCGCGGTACCCCCCGAGAAGTCGATCCCCGGTTTTACCGGATATCCCGTGCTGACCATAGAATAACCTAAGATGAGGAGAGATATTGCCAGGAGAACCAGGGGGATGATGACCATCTGCCGTGGAGTATAACGGTTCACATCATACGTGAACGAAACCATATCCTCTCAGGTTCGTAGCGTTGAGGTAAAATCCTTCGGATATGGCCGGGAATACCGGGGGAAAAGGGGGTTCCGTCAGAGCTTGATATCCGGGGCCGCGCGAAAAAAGAAACTATTATATAAACATGGCGGTTATTACCCTTTTATGAGATCTCCCCAAGAGATCAGGACAATCATTGAGAGGCGCCTGAAGAATTACCTCTCCCGGGACAGGACCGGGATCCGGCGTGCTCTGCTCAACCTCTTTCTTGCTGCAAAATCCCTCACCATAGCCCAGATATTCGAATTTCTCAACCGCCAGTTCAGCATCAGCTACCACTCGGTAGCTGCGATGGTGGGAATCATCGCCTCAAAGATCGGAATCCTCCACGTGACCCGGGACAAGGAAGGGACATGCAGTGTCTACTCACTGAAGGCAAAGTACATTGAGACGGTCGAACGGATTGTCGGAACAGGATAAATCTCGTCACCTTTTTCATTCAAGCCTGCGCATGAACTAGAGCAGAGCATGCCGATACGACCGGGCGCGTACCCTTTTTCGGGAAACATCGGGGTCACGGAAGATGTGGTAGAGTATATCAACAGGCGAAAGTCGGATTTTCGGATCTCGACCTCCTGTGGGGGCCCGATCCTCCTCCCGGTGAGCATCAAGCCCCCCAAGAAGACAGACATTTTGGTTCCTGCCGGTGACTATGTCATCTTCGTGTCAATACACCAGGCACGGTATCTCTCGACCATACACATGGGGATGGTGCCGCTCTTCCCCGATGATTTCTGCGAGTGATCAGGATGGGGGGACATGACTTTCCGGGAACTGGAGCATACCGCTGACGTCAGGATACGGGTGGAGGCAGGATCTCTCGAGGAGCTCTTCTCCGAAGCTGCCCGGGCTCTTATGACCATCATGTACGGTGTGGCAGAGGTGGGTGGTCTCGAGGTGCCTGTCGAGGTAAGCGCCCATGACAGAGAATCATTGATGCACACCTTTCTCTCCGAAGTCCTTTACATCTCGGAGGTGAGGGATATCGTGGTCTCGGGGGCCAGGGTGACGATTACCGGGAACGATCTCACGGGAACGCTGTATGGAGAACCGTTCTCACCGGAGAAGCATTCCTCCGGGATGGAGGTGAAAGGGATCTCCTTCTCCGGACTCTCGGTTGCCCATGCCCATGATTCTTATACCCTTGAGGTCATCTTTGATGTGTGATCTGCCATGCTTGAGGGGATAAACCGGATCGGGCCGTTTGAGTGGGAGGTGCCGGTCGGGTTCGTTCCCGGGATGCGGGTCCCGGGAAGGTTCTTCCTGTCTGACGAGCTCTCGCAGACCCTGGAGAGGGGTGCGATAACCCAGCTGGCAAACGTGGCGACTATGCCTGGCATCATCAGGAACTCCCTGGCCATGCCGGATATACACTGGGGTTATGGTTTTCCTATCGGCGGGGTGGCCGCTTTTGGCCTTGATGACGGTGTCATATCCCCCGGGGGGGTCGGGTTTGACATCAATTGCGGGGTGCGGATCCTGACCACTCCCCTGACCAGAAAAGACCTCCAGAAGAAACAGGAACTCATCGAGAACCTCTTTGCTGCCGTGCCGACCGGTGTCGGGGCCAAGAGCACTCTCCGCCTGGCCCAGAAGGAACTGACCGGGATGCTCTCCCAGGGTGCGAAATGGGCGGTAAAGCAGGGATACGGCATTCCCGATGACGTGCTTTTTTGCGAGGAACAGGGAGCGATGGAAGGCGCCGACCCGGACGCCGTCTCGGCCAAGGCCCGGCAGCGGGGGATGCCCCAGAGCGGCACCCTCGGTTCCGGCAACCACTTCCTGGAGATCCAGGAGGTGGCGGAGGTGTACGACCCGAAGGCCGCTGAAGCGTTCGGGCTCGCGGCCGGCCAGATCTGTGTCATGATCCATTGCGGCTCACGGGGGCTCGGTCACCAGGTCTGCACCGATTACATTCAGATCCTTGAAGGAGCGACAAAGAAGTACGGGATAACGCTTCCCGACCGGCAGCTGGCCTGTGCACCGCTCCAGTCGCCGGAAGGCCAGAAGTACTTCGGGGCCATGGCCGCTTCGGCAAACTACGCCTGGGCCAACCGCCAGGTCATCATGCACATGGTCCGGGGGGTCTTTGCCCGCATGTTCGGCCTGGCCTACGAGGAGCTGCGGCTCGTGTACGATGTTGCCCACAACGTGGCGAAGTTCGAGGAGCATCGTGTCGGGGGCGATCGCCGGAGAGTGTGTGTCCACCGGAAGGGGGCCACCCGGGCCTTCGGACCGGGGGCGGCAGACCTCCCCCCGGCATACCTGTCCACCGGCCAGCCGGTCATCATTCCCGGGAGCATGGGGACGCCGTCGTTCCTGCTCAGGGGGACAGAGGCGGCCATGGAGAAGACCTTCGGGAGCACCTGCCATGGTGCAGGGAGGGTGATGAGCAGGACGAAGGCCAAGCACGCACTCTCGGGAAATGTGGTCCGGCAGACTCTTGCGGCAGAAGGGATCATTGTCAGGGCCCACAACCCCGGTGCTCTTGCAGACGAGGCCCCGCAGGTCTATAAACCGAGCGGCGAGGTGGTCAGGGTGGTCCACGAGGCAGGGATCTCCCGGCTGGTGGCCCGGCTCACCCCGCTCGGGGTGATAAAGGGGTGACCAGCACCTCGGCTCTCGTCTGGGACAAAAAGACTCTGTTCGTGCGTTATATCGAGGAATGCGGCGTATCCTGCGAGCTCCTCACCCCCCACATGATCGCCGCTCCCTTCTACCGGGGGAAGTTTGTGACCCTGATCGTTCCCACCGGTTTTGCCAACCCCGACTACTCGGGCCTTCTCCCCGCCCTCAAGGCCGCATCATCGCGGATAAAGAGGTTTGTTGAAAACGGGGGAAACCTCCTCGTCTTCGGAGCTGCGTCCACGCGCGAGGACGCTTATTCCTGGCTGCCGTTCCCGCTCCGGTATCATCATGCCTACGGGCCGGTGGAGCTCCGGATCGACCACGACCATCCCGCCATATCCCTTGTGGAGGGATGCGACACCGGGTGCATCGAATGCGACGGGTACTTCACGGAATACGAAGGCACGGTCATCGCCAGCGCCGCCAGAAAGCCGGTGATGATCGCAAAGAGCATCGGGAAGGGCGAGGTGGTCGCGGCAACTATCCACGAGTACCCCTCTCCGGCCTTCATCAGGACATTCTGCACGGCACCGGAGGAAGCATTATTTTAACGAAGAGAGAGGGATGTGTATAAGGAAGTACCGATGAAACGCTTTGTCATTCACGCGGGATCGACGCCGGAGGACCTTGAACCGATCGGCATGGCGCTTCACGACCTTTTAAACCGGCTCCCGGTCACTCTCCGGTCAGCGGAACTCCCCGGCCTCAGGATTGAAGGGGGCCTAATCGTCGACCGGTCCTACACCGGCCCGGTCCTCGAACAGTGCCTTCGCGAGAACCGTCTGCTCAAGAGCACACCGGCGAGCGGCCCCTATAAGGGAGTCCCGGTGGTGGTGACCCCGGTACGGGACGGCGATGAACAGGCGATAGGTGCCATCGGGGTGGTGGATATCACCGGAATCTTCGACCTCGCCACCCTCATGGAACACCAGTCTGCCATCCTCAAACAGGTGTGCGGGAAAGACCCGTGCCCGCTCCCGGCAGAACAGATCGAAGCGAAGAGGTAGGAGCATGTACAACACGGCGTTCCGGGTTCTTGAAGTGCTGGAAGCAAGCGACGGTCCGGTCTCCGGGGAGCAGATCAGCGGGAGCATGGGGATCTCCCGGTCCGCTGTCTGGAAGCATATCAAGGAGCTGAAAGGCATGGGGTATGAGATCGAGGCCTCCCAGAAGGAAGGCTACAGGCTGATCAAGAAGAGCAACCGGCTCCTCCCCTACGAGGTGCAGAAACGGCTCCGGACGAATTTCATCGGCAGGAAGATGCGGTACTACGAGAGCACGCCCTCGACGAACGCCGTCGGCCGGCAGCTGGCCGGCGAGGGGGAGGCTGCCGACCTCCATGGCATGGTGATCGTCGCCGAAGAGCAGACGGGGGGGACCGGGAGGCTCGGCCGTTCGTGGGTCTCTCCCGCGGGCGGGGTCTGGATAACCATCGTGCTCAAACCCGGGATTCCCATCGACCACGTCTTCATGGTGACCATGGCCGGCTCGGTGGCCGTTGCCCGGGCTATCCGGAAAGAGTTTGATCTCGGGGCCCTGATCAAGTGGCCAAACGATATCTACATCGGTGACAGGAAGGTAGGAGGCCTGCTCCTCGAACTGTTCGCCGAGGCCGACCAGATCCACTACTGCCTGCTCGGGATCGGGGTGGACGTCAATATATCCCCCGGGGAGCTTCTGGGGGTGAAGAGGGCCGTGACGTCGATCTCCGCTGAAATGGGGCACGATGTCGACAGGGCGGCCTTCCTGGCACGGCTGCTCCGGGAATTCGAGAGCCGGTACCTGCTGATAGAATCCGGGGAGTATGAGGCCCTCACTCGGGAGTGGAAGAGTTTCTCTTCGACACTCGGAAACAGGGTCACCATCAACACCATGAAGGCCACCTTCGAAGGCGAAGCCATTGACATCGACGAGTTCGGGGCCCTGATCATCCGGAAAGACAACGGCAAGATCGAGCGGGTGATCGCCGGCGACTGTATCGAGCGATAGGGATTTATCGTCAACCAGAAAAGTAATTCAGGTTGACGAATGCCCAGGACCCCTTCCCGCCCTCTCCTTATAGCCGAGACTGCAGCCTTTACGAGTCTGATAGCCCTGGGCGCCTGGGTCTCCATTCCCTTTCTTCCGGTCCCCATCACTCTCCAGACCCTCTTTGTGATCCTTGCCGGGGCTGTGATGGGTCGGTATGGTATCTACCCCTCCTCCCTCTATGTCCTGATGGGAGTCCTGAATATTCCCGTCTTTCATAACGGGACGGCGGGAATCGGTATCCTGCTCGGCCCGACGGGAGGCTACATCCTGGGTTTTATTCCCGGCTCCCTGGCAACCGGGCTTGCCTACGAACAGCGACACGACGTCGTCCGGGTCCTCGGCATCGGTGCCGGGCTCTTTCTGATCTTTTTTGTCGGTATGACGTGGCTCGCTATCTCGACCGGGATGTCCACCTTCGCCGCTTTCCTGGTCGGCGTGGTGCCCTTCCTCCCCGGTGATGCCCTGAAGGGTGCCGCTGCCTTCTTCATTGCACGACGGCTCGAGCGGCTGGGAATCGGTCCCTGGGGCCTGAAACAGGCGGGGGTTTGAATGATCGAGATCCGGGGCCTCGTCTACCGGAACCTCCGGATTCCCGACCTGACCCTGCACCCGGGCACCATCGCCCTTATCGGGCCGAACGGGAGCGGGAAGACCACGCTCCTCCGCCTGCTTGCCGGTCTTGCCCAACCTGTCTCGGGCACAATCTCCCTTGACGGCAGGGAGCCGGGAGGATGGCCGACCGGGTACGTGAACGAGTATCCTGACAGGAACGCCCTTTTCCCCACGGTTTATGACGAGCTGGCGGGACCTCTCCGGTTCAGAAGATGTCCCTGTCCGGATATCCCGGAGATAGTCCGGAAGGCCGCAGCCGATAACGCCCTCGCCGGGCTCCTTGACCGGCCCCTGGAGACCCTCTCGGGCGGCGAGAAAGCGATGGTGGCGGTCCAGGCCGCGGTCCTCGGAAATCCCCGCGTCCTCATCCTCGATGAGTTCGACTCGCACCAGGACCGGGAGACCCTGGACGCTGCCGGGAAGATCCTTTCCGGTTCGGGGGCAGAGTATGTGGTCCGCTGCACCCAGAACATGGACCTCGCCTCCCGGTGTGATGCGGTAGTGGCTCTCTTCCAGGGAAGCGTTCGACGTGCAGGGACAGCGCAGGAAGTCTTCTCGTCCCTTTCCGGGACCTGCTACTATCCATTCTCGTGGAGGTTGTTCGGTGGACCTTGTCCTTGACCAGATCACCAAGCGCTACGGCGGCTTCTCCCTTTCTGCCACCGGGACGTTCCCCCCCGGTGTTCACCTCATCAGCGGGAGGGTCGGTTCAGGAAAGAGCACCCTCTCGCAGATCGCTGCCGGTGTTCTCGACCCGGACTCGGGACGTGTATCCTATACCGGGATAAACCGGCGGACTCTCTCCCTGCAGTACCCTGAATACCATGTGACCGGTTCCAGCCTGGCCGGGGAAGCGTCTTCCTACGGGGTAGAACCCGGGCCGGCGCTTTCCAAAGCCGGTCTTGATGGGCAGGATGCGAGGGACCCGCTCTCCCTCTCGCGTGGGGAATTGAAGCGTTTCCATCTTGCCTGCCTCTCCCTCCGGGACTGGGACCTCCTCATTCTCGACGAACCATTCAGCGCCCTCGACTGCCAGGAAAAACGACGGCAGTGTCGGGCCATCGAACAGAACTGCCGGGGGATCGTCCTGGTCTTCACCCATGAACAGCATATCCTCCCCCGGACAGATTACCTCTGGGAGATAAACGACGGAAGACTCGATTTCCTGGGCAGCCTCCCCGATGCAGTGCGGACATGGAGGTCTCCGCCGGCTCCGCTGAAACAGCTCCGTGACAGGGGAGTCATCCCTGCCAACCTGACCGAGGAAGACCTCCTGGAGGCAGCATGCAGGACCCGCGACTGAGACTCCTGTCGGTCATCCTCCTCACCACGGCCACCTTCCTCTCCCTTCCCGGAGCGATACTCTCGGTCCTCTGGCTGCTCCTCTACCCGGCTTCCCTGAAGGACGCGGTGCGTTCAACCGGCTTCTGGTTCCTGGTCATCATGACCGGGATCATCGCGATAGTCATCTCCCTTTCAGGCACCGGGGGGATCTCCTACTTTGTCCGGATAACAGTCATCTTCCTCCTGGCCTTCACCGTCTACCGGGGGTGGACGCCGGGAGAATACCTTGATCTCTCGGTATGGCTGTTCGGGACCCGGACCGGTTTCGACCTCGGCCTTGCTATCGAGATGAGCCTGCAGGGCCTGAAAGAAGCCGCTGCCGACTGGTCGCGCATGATGGTGGCCCTGAAACTGAAGGGAGTCCGCCCGGATTTCCGGGTTGTTCCGGCCATTGGGGTCCTCCTGCTCCAGACCCGGCTGATGCGGGCCCGAGACCAGGCGGACCTGCTGGTGACCCGCGGCTATGAAGTGGGCGGGAGCTGCTGCCCTGAGTTCAGGACCGCGAAAAAGGACATTCTGGCCTCCGTTCTGGCAGGAACGGTCTTATTCCTGGCCGTATTTCCGGTTCGCGATGTTTTTATACTTCAGATGTAAAGGTTCTAAAGGTTTGCACACCGCTGACCCTTAAAAGCCCACCGGAGGTTCCGCATGAGTACGGCCAGGAAGCTGAAGATCACCGATACCACGCTACGGGACGCTCACCAGTCCCTGATAGCAACCCGCCTGAAGACCGAGGACATGATCCCGCTGGCCCGGTCCATCGATAAGGTGGGGTTCTTCTCGGTCGAGGCCTGGGGAGGGGCGACCTTCGATACGGCCATCCGTTTTCTTGCCGAAGACCCATGGGACAGGGTCAGGTTGCTCCATGAAGAGCTCCCCCACACCCCGATCCAGATGCTCCTCCGCGGCCAGAACCTGGTAGGATACCGTCACTATCCTGATGACGTCGTGGACCGTTTCATAGAACTCGCATACAAGAACGGCGTGGAGATCTTCCGGGTCTTCGATGCCCTGAACGACATCAGGAACATGAAAGAGTCGATGCGGATGGTGCGGAAAGTCGGCGGGCATCTCCAGGGATCGATCTGCTACACCACGAGCCCGGTAAACACCATTAAAGGATTCGTGGACATGACCCGGGAACTCTATGCCGCCGACTGCGACTCGATCTGCATCAAAGACATGGCCGGCCTGATCATGCCCGGGGAAGCCCGTGAGCTGATCACTGGCATCAAGGACGAGATGGACATCCTGGTCGACCTCCACAGCCATTGCACAAGCGGTATCGCCCCCATGAGTTACCAGGCCGCCATCGAGGCCGGGGTGGACATCGTGGATACTGCCATGTCACCCTTTGCCCTCGGGACCTCGCAGCCGCCGACCGAGAGCGTGGTGGCCTCCCTGATCGGCACGCCCCGGGACACGGGGATCGATCTCTTGGCCCTCCGCGAAGTCAGGGACATCGTTCTTGCCTTGCGGGACAAGTACGGGGGGATCCTGAGTCCCATCTCCGAGCGGGTTGACAGCGATGTCCTGGTGTACCAGCTCCCCGGCGGCATGATCTCAAACCTCGTCTCCCAGCTCCAGGAACAGGACGCCATGGACAAGCATACCGCCGTGCTGGAAGAGGTGCCGGGGGTGCGAAAGGACCTCGGGTACCCTCCCCTGGTGACACCGACATCGCAGATCGTCGGCACCCAGGCGGTACTGAACGTGCTTCTCGGCGGCGAGCGGTACCGGAACGTCACGAACGAGGTCAAGGACTATGTCCGGGGTCTCTACGGGAAGCCGCCGGCACCGATCAGCGATGAGATCCGGAAGAAGATCATCGGCGACGATCCGGTCGTCACCGTCAGGCCGGCGGATCTCCTAGAGCCCATCTACGAGAAGATGAAGGAGCAGGCCATCGCCGAGGGGCTCGTGAAGAAAGAGGAGGACGTGCTGACTTACATCCTCTACCCGGCCATCGCCCCCTCCTTCCTCAGGGGAGAAAGAAAGCCCGAAGAGCTCCCCGCCCGGCAGAAGGCACCAGCTGCCCAGGCAGATATCCCGCACAGCATGGAAGTGGAGGTCGACGGCGAGGTGTTCAATGTCCGGATCCTCTCCGTTGCCGGTGCAGCGGTGACCGGGGCAGCGGCGGTGGCGCCGAAGATACCCCGCGGTGATATCCAGGGCGGGGTGAAATCCAACATGCAGGGCATGGTCCTCGAGATCGCCGTCAGCAGGGGGTCGGAGGTGAAGAAGGGGGACCTCCTGGTGGTCCTCGAGGCCATGAAGATGGAGAACCCCATCCATGCCCCCCATGACGGGAAAGTGGCGGATATTTACGTGAACACCGGCGACGTCGTCCAGAGCGGGGATGTGCTCCTGGTGGTGGAATGAAGTACTTCGAGAAGGTCCTCATCGCCAACCGGGGAGAGATCGCCATCCGGGTGATGAGGGCCTGCCGGGAGTCAAACATCGAGACCGTGGCCATCTACTCGAGTGCTGACAGCGACGCCCTTCACGTCAAGTATGCCGACGAAGCCTTCCTCGTTGGAGAGGCACCTCCGGCAAAGAGTTACCTGAACGTGGACCGGATCATCGACATCGCCAAAAAATCGGGAAGCGAGGCTATTCACCCGGGCTATGGGTTCCTGGCCGAGAACTACAGGTTTGCCAAACGCTGCGCCGAAGAAGGGATAACTTTCATCGGCCCCTCCTGGAAGACCATCGAGGCCATGGGCTCGAAGATCGAGAGCAAGAAGACCATGCGGGAGGCAGGGGTGCCGGTCATACCGGGAACACCGGGCGGGGTCAGGAGTGCGGATGAGGCCAAAGCGATTGCCGGGGAGATCGGGTATCCGGTCATCGTGAAGGCCAGTGCTGGGGGCGGGGGAATCGGCATGCACATCGTCCATGACGAAGCCGGACTCGATTCGGCCATTTCGGCCGGAATGCGCATCGCCGGGTCAGCGTTCGGTGACTCCACGGTCTTCATCGAGAAATACCTGGTGAAACCGCGTCACATCGAGTTCCAGATCCTTGCCGACGAGCATGGCAACACCATTCACCTCTACGACAGGGAGTGCTCGATCCAGCGCCGCCACCAGAAGCTCGTTGAGGAGGCCCCCTGCCCGATCATGACCCCGGAGCTCCGAGAGCGGATGTCGCAGTCGGCGATCACCGTGGCAGAGGCCTCGAACTACTCGAACGCCGGCACGGTGGAGTTCCTGTACTCGGACGGGAACTACTACTTCATGGAGATGAACACCCGGCTGCAGGTCGAGCACACGGTCACCGAGCTCATCACCGGGATCGATATCGTGAAGCAGCAGCTG
>JAJRBS010000200.1 GCA_028679325.1 Methanoregulaceae archaeon
GCCTGGCAGGCAAACGAAAGGTCCTCTCCCGGTTCAACTGGAACGAGATCGGCGGGATGATGGAACAGGTCTACACAAAGGAGCTGAGGAGCCGGGGAGGAAAAGCCCGGCACAAGGAGGCGTGAGCGGGGACATGACAGAATCCATGGCAGAAAAGGACTCCCCCTTTCTTTCCGATTATGACATCTTTCTGTTCAGACAGGGGAGACACTATCGCCTCTATAGGAAGTTGGGCAGCCATCCGATCGTCATGAACGGGACCCGGGGTACCTGGTTTTCCGTATGGGCACCCAATGCCCGCGAGGTTACCGTCATTGGCGATTTCAACGGATGGGACCCCTCGCGCCACCTGCTGCACAAACGACCTGACGAATCCGGCATCTGGGAAGGTTTTATTGACCGTGCTCATGTGGGAATGCGGTACAAGTACCACATCGTCTCCCAATACCATGACTTCGTAGCAGACCGTGGCGACCCTTTTGCTTTTTCCTGGGAACTCCCCCCGGCAACCGCATCCGTCATCGCACAGCCAGGCTTTGCTTGGAAGGACAGCGCCTGGATGGAGAAGCGGAAAGCAGCAGGGGACCTCACCGCACCTCTCTCTATCTACGAAATGCACCTGGGGTCGTGGCGGCACATTCCGGCTGAGGAATGGAGATCTCCCACGTACCGGGAACTGGCCCCGATGCTCGCCGGTTATCTTACCGAAATGGGATTTACCCACGTTGAGTTCCTCCCGGTCATGGAGCACCCGTTCTACGGCTCGTGGGGCTACCAGACCATCGGATACTTTGCCCCGACCAGCAGGTACGGCAGTCCCGGTGATTTCATGTACCTCATCGATTATCTCCATAGCCATGATATCGGGGTCATCCTGGACTGGGTCCCCTCCCACTTCCCTTCCGACCGGCACGGGCCCGGGTTTTTTGACGGCACTCACCTCTATGAACACGCCTCCCCGCAACGGGGATTCCACCCGGAATGGAAAAGCCTTATCTTCAACTATGGCCGGTACGAAGTGCAGTCGTTCCTGATCAGCAGTGCCCTCTTCTGGCTGGACCTCTACCATGCCGACGGCCTGCGGGTGGACGGCGTTGCCTCCATGCTCTACCTCGACTACGCACGGAAGGACGGGGAATGGAGCCCCAACCAGTACGGAGGAAAAGAGAACCTTGAAGCCCTCTCCTTCCTCAAGAACCTCAATGAAGCGGTCTATGGCAACTACCCGGACGTCCAGACCATCGCCGAAGAGTCGACTGCCTGGCCGATGGTTACGCGACCGCCCTACACCGGGGGAGTCGGGTTCGGGCTGAAGTGGAACCTGGGATGGATGCATGATACCCTCGTGTTCTTCTCGAGGGATACCGTCCACCGCTCCTACCATATCCCCGATCTGACCTTTTCGCTCTGCTATGCCTATTCGGAGAATTACGTGCTCTGCCTCTCTCATGATGAGGTAGTTCACGGGAAAGGCTCGCTCTTCGACCGGATGCCCGGGGATGACTGGCAGAAACTGGCCAACCTGAGACTGCTCTTCGGGTACATGTTCACTCATCCGGGAAAGAAGCTGATCTTCATGGGAGACGAGTTCGGGCAGCGGTCCGAATGGGACCACCAGGCCTCTCTCGCATGGCACCTTCTCGATTCGCCGGAGCACCGGGGAATCCGCTCCTGGATCCGGGATCTGAACCATGTGTACCGGGAAGAAGACGCCCTTTACGCAGCCGATTTTGATCCCCGTGGATTTGAATGGATCGATTATGGGGACACCCACAACGTGGCGTTCAGTTTCATCCGCCGCAACCCTGACTCCGGTGACACGTTCCTTGCCCTGTGCAACTTCACCCCGGTTCCACGGCATGACTACCGGATCGGGCTCCCCGCGGACGGGGTGTGGAGAGAGATCCTCAACAGTGATGCAGAACACTACGGCGGGTCGGGAATGGGCAACTTCGGGGGTGTTACCGCAGCGCCGGTCCCCTTCCATGACAGACCTTTCTCCGCAGCATTCACCCTTCCGCCGCTGGCCTTCCTGCTCCTGAAACACACAAGAGGAAAATGATATGGGAAAAAAAATCTGTATACACGGACACTTTTACCAGCCGCCCCGGGAAAACCCGTGGACCGGGGTGATCGGGCGGGAGCGTTCTGCCGCACCCTGGCATGACTGGAACGAGCGAATCACCGACGAATGCTACCAACCCAATACCGCGGCCCGGATCCTCGACAGCCAGGGCTTCATCCGGTCGATCTCCAACAACTACTCCCGCATCAGCTGCGATTTCGGCCCGACGCTGCTCACCTGGCTCGAGCGGGCACGACCGAAGGTGTACGAGGATATACTCCGTGCAGATATCATGGCACGGGAACGGTTCTCCGGGCATGGCAGTGCCCTTGCCCATCCCTTCCACCACCTGATCCTGCCCCTGCTCTCCCGTGCTGACAAGGAGACCGAGGTGCGGTGGGGAATTCGTGATTTCGAGGACCGCTTCGGGAGATTCCCCGAGGGAATGTGGCTCCCGGAAATGGCGGTCGACAAAGAGACCCTCAGCGTCCTTGCCGATCAGGGCATCTCATTTACGCTCCTCTCCCCCAGCCAGGGGTGCATCCAGCAACACACATCCCGGGAATCTACCACCCGTGATGGCAGTATCGACACGACCGTACCCTACCTCTGCTGCCTTCCCGGCGGAGCAGAGATCTCGATCTTCTTTCAGGACGCCGCCCTCAGCTCGCAGGTGGCCTTTGGGGATCTGCTCGGGAACGGTGACCGGTTCTCCGGTCGCCTCCTCTCCGCAGATCCCGGGGAGGGTCTTGTCCACTTTGCAACCGATGGTGAGACCTATGGCCATCACCGCTCCTTTGGTGAGATGGCACTCAGCTGGTGCCTCGACCGTATCGAGTCCTCTGCTCCCGGCACCCTGACCCTCTACGGTGAGTACCTGGCTGCACATCCTCCCGAGCGGGAGGTCGAGATCATCGAATGCACCTCGTGGAGCTGTCCCCACGGTATCGGCAGGTGGCATGAAGGGTGCTCCTGTGAATCGGGGAGACATGCCGGGTGGAGCCACGGGTGGAGGGGGCCCCTGCGCACCGCCATCCAGGAACTCTCTCTTTCCCTCACGGAGATCTTTTCCCGGGAGGCGGGGGCGTTCTTCAACGACCCCTGGTCAGCACGAGACGCGTGTATCGGGTTACTCAGGGACAGGTCACCTGAATCTATCGAAAAATTTTTCCGTGATCATGCTTCGCGGGCCATGGACCCGGGAGAGCAGGAAAAGGCGCTCGCACTGCTGGAGATGGCCAGGCAGGGCCTGGCAATGCAGACCAGCTGTGCATGGTTCTTT
>JAJRBS010000214.1 GCA_028679325.1 Methanoregulaceae archaeon
GCCGGGCAAGAATGAAATTCATATGCTCTGGACGGATACGCCTTGCTTCACCACCTGCTGGATTGATGGCAATGCCTTCCACCGGGCGATGCGCAATGACAAGATTGAATTTATCCTTGTGCAGCACCCCTGGCTGGAAAACGATTCTATCTTCGCCGATATTATCCTCCCCTCCAACACCAAGTTCGAGGAAAATGACATCGGCGCCGACCACTGGCCGGTGCAGTACAACTGCGTCTACCTTGAAGAGAAAGCTATCGAGCCTCGCGGTGAAACCATGAGCGACTACGAGATTGTCGAAGCCATTGCTGATAGAATGGGGCTTAAGGAAAAATATAACGAAGGCAAGACTATCGAGCAGTGGATAAAGGTCGGGTTTGACGGCTCGCACATAGAAGAAGCAGGATTATGCACCTGGGAAAAGATGCAGGAAAAGAAATACTATGTCGTGCCGACCGACCCCAACTGGGAGAAAATCCCGGCGGGCATGATTGAATTCTATAATGACCCGGAGAAATGCCCGATGTCCACCCCCAGCGGCAAGCTGGAATTCTATTCTGAGCGGCTGGCCAAAGCCTTCCCCGATGATATTGAACGGCCGCCGGTCCCGCATTGGGTTGAGAAAAGCGACTTCCACGATGAAAGAATTTCCAGCGAGAGGGCTAAAAATTATTCCCTGCTGGTCATTTCCAACCACCCGCGCTGGCGTGTGCATGCCCAGATGGATGATATCAACTGGTTCCATGAAATTGTCACCGGCAAGGTCAGAGGGCCGGATGGGTATCTCTATGAACCGGTCTGGATTCATCCTTCTGATGCTGCCAAACGCGGTATCAGGAATGGCGATATCGTTAATGTTTACAACGAGCGCGGACAGGTGCTCTGCGGCGCTTATGTCACTGAGCGCATTATGCCTGGTGTCATCTATGTCGATCACGGCTCCCGCTATGACCCGCTGGAGCCGGGCAAAATCGATAGGGGTGGCGCCATCAACACTATCTGTCCGCATAACGTTACCTCTAAAAACTGTGCCGGCATGGTTACCAGCGGATTCCTGGCGGAAGCAAAGCTGGCTGATATGGATGAATTGAGAAGCAAATATCCGGAAGCGTTCAGCCGTCCGTATGACAGGGCTTCCGGTCTGAAAATGGAACGTGTACTCTATAAAGGAGATAAATAATAAATGAAAGCGTTAGTAATCGATATCAACAAGTGTAACGGCTGCTATAACTGCCAGGTTGCCTGCAAGGACGAGCATGTCGGTAACGACTGGTCGCCAATCGCCAAGCCCCAGCCGGATATCGGCCAGTTCTGGATGAAAGTCACCGATGTCGTGCAGGGTTCGGTACCCAAGGTCAGGGTGCGCTATATGCACGATATGTGCCAGCACTGTGATGACGCTCCCTGCATGCCTGCCTGCAAAGCCGGAGCGATATACAAGCGGCCGGATGGCATCGTCATCATTGACCCGGAGAAATGCACCGGTGCCAAGCAATGCGTGGATGCCTGCCCCTACGGTGTGATTTACTTTAACAACGACCTTAATATTGCCCAGAAATGCACTATGTGCGCCCACTTGCTGGACAAGGGTTGGAAAGAGCCCCGCTGCGTTGATGCCTGCCCCACCGGCGCGTTGACCTTCGGCGAGGAATCGGAACTTAAAGACCTCATCGCTAAGGCGGAGGTGCTGCACCCTGAATACAAGGCTGGTCCGCGTGTGTACTACATCGGCCTGCTGAACAAGTACTTCATCGCCGGCGCGGTTTTTGACCCGGAGGCTGATGAATGCCTGGAAGGTGCCACTGTTACCCTGACCAACGCCAAGAGCAAGAAGAAAGCCACACTCAAGACTGATAACTTCGGGGATTTCTGGTTTGAACGTCAGGTGCCGGGCAAGTATTCTCTACTTATCGAAAAAGCCGGGTATCTACCCAAGAAAGTCGATGTCATTGACTGCACTAAGGACATAAACCTGGGCGACTTTGAGCTTTACAAGAAAGTAGGCTAGGTTTTATCTGGTTAATACGGCGGGGCAGGGCTGGATGTCCTGTCCCGCTTGTCTGGTTTGATACTGAATTTATTTTGTTAGGAGGCCTTAATATGACTGGTACTAAAAAGGTTCCCTACCCTAAACTTGAGGATTATAAAAAAACTTTTGCCGATTTCTTCGTTTTCGAGCGCCGTAACGGCATCCTCCTGGCCCGCATGCATACCAAGGGCGGCCCGGTAAAATGGAGCTTTGAAATGCACCAGGCCATGTGCGAAGCATGGACTACCATCGGCCACGACCCGGAGAACGAGGTCATTATCCTGACTTCGACTGACCCGTACTGGATCGGAGATTTTAATATGGAATCTTTTGCAGATGCCGAAGATGCTGAAGATCCGAATGTGCTTTTTGATAATGTGTGGCACGATGCCCGCAGAGTTGTCGATAACTGGATTTATGATATTGAAGTCCCCACCATCGGCGCCATCAACGGCCCCGGCTTGCACTGGGAAAATGCCTTTATGAGCGATATTACCATTTGCGCGCCGAACTTCATCCTGCGCGATGACCATTTTGGTGATGCCACTGTGCCGGGCGATTTCCAGGGCCAGATTATCCAGGCTATCTGCGGTCTGAAGCGCGGCAACTACATGATGT